>DRTT01000027.1 GCA_011372105.1 Candidatus Aerophobota bacterium | reverse complement strand
CTGTGTAGGAATAATAGTAGAGTTTAAAGACAAGTCAAGGTGAAGTTTTTAGAAAAAGGTTTTTGATACTTCCCTGTATTTGACAAATTCTATAAAGGAGGGTATTATAAAAAAGGAGACAAGTTAGCTCGCCCAGGGTTAATATATGAGGGGGGAGAGAAATGATTAAACACCTTCCTGTTAACCTCAAGGTGGAAGCCGTCCATAAGATTTGGAGTGGAGAAAAAATCACATACGTTGCAAGCAAATATGGTGTTAGTAGACAGGTAGTTTACATATGGAAGAAAAAAGCTGAAGAGGCTCTTTATCAGGCTCTTAAGGAAAAGAAGAAAGGACCAAGGCTGCGTAGCTTTTCCGAAGAAAATCAGAAGGAAAAATTCCGGGGGAAAAGAAAATTTTTCTCCCTGGAAGATAAAAAGACTCATAGAGAAAAAAAACCTTCCGCAAATTCCCATTCCTCTGCTCACCTCCTTTCCCCGAGAACAAATGGCAAAAGACCTGAAAAATGCCCTGTGTGTGGATGTGAGAAAATTTATAAGAATGGAACCTATGTCAAGAAAATCCAGGATAACGGCCACGTCAGGTTAGAACTTGTTCAGCGCTACATTTGTGTGTGGTGCAAGAGTTCTATCCATTAGTTAGTAAGGTTTTTTTAAGCTGATATATTTTAATTAGATAAAAGCCCTCCTTTTTTATTTTTTACAGGCTTTATTCTGTTTTTGACAGCTCCCTTTTTTGTGTTAAAATTAAACCAAAAAATAAAAAGGCGAAAGATGTGGACTATAAAAGGCTGCGAGAAGAGATGGTGAGAACGCAGCTTGCACCAAGAGGGATTAGAGATAAAAAAGTTCTGGATGTTTTTTTAAGGGTTGAAAGAGAAAAATTTGTTCCACCATCTTCCAGGAAAGATGCTTACAAGGATTTTCCCCTTTCTATTGGAGAGGGACAAACCATATCCCAGCCTTATATGGTTGCTTTGATGACTGAGTGTCTTGAGCTTTCTGGCAAGGAAAAGGTCCTTGAAATTGGGACAGGATCAGGTTATCAGACAGCTATTCTTTCACTTTTAAGCAAAGAGGTTTACAGTGTGGAAAGAATTCCCTCTCTTGCTGAGAGAGCAAAAAAAACTTTAAAGGAGCTTGGTTATAATAATGTTAAAATTTTTATCAGAGATGGAACCTTAGGGTTGAAAGAGTATTCTCCTTATGACAGGATACTTGTTACCGCCGGGGCAAAGGATGTTCCTCCTCCTTTAATAGAGCAACTTGGAGAAGGAGGGATAATGGTTATACCGGTGGGGGATATTTACTGTCAGGATCTTATGGTCATAAGAAAAAGGAAAGGTAAAGTTTACAGTAAAAAAGTGGAAAAGTGCGTGTTCGTTCCTTTAATTGGAAAATATGGATGGGAGGAGAGGAGTGAATAAACTGTCCTTTCACCCTTATTTTATCACCTTTATTGTGAGTATGTTTCCTGTAGCAGAACTCAGAGGAGGACTTCCTCTTGGAGTATCTCTTGGGGCAAACCCTTTTAAAGCTTATGTGATAAGTGTTTTAGGAAACACAGCTCCTGTTTTGCCTTTGCTTTTTGGGCTTAAATATTTATCCTCTAAGGTAAAAAAAAGTAAATTCGGGAGGGTGTTCGGCGCCATAGAAAAAAGGCTTGATGCAAAAAAACAAATTATTCAAAAATACGGAATTTTAGGAATTATACTTCTTGTAGCTATTCCTTTGCCATTTACAGGAGCCTGGACAGGAAGTTTTGTCAGTTTTTTCTTATCAATTCCAGTGAAGTACTCTTTTCCTGCCATTTTTACCGGTATCTTGCTGGCAGGGATTATTGTCCTTTTTGCCACAATTGGATTCTTTAATTTAGGTAAGATTTTCAGCGGGATGTAGCGCAGCCTGGTCAGCGCGCCTCGTTCGGGACGAGGAAGTCGGGGGTTCAAATCCCCCCATCCCGATGGATTGCTTTGAAAAAAGGTGGAAGTAAGGTGTCTTTAAAAAGGTTTACAAAATTTGTAATTTTTGCTGTTTTTGTTTGCTGGACAGGTTTTTTTTGCCAGTTTTTAAATGCAGCAGTTCTTACCTACTACAGATACTATATTGTTCAGAAGGGGGATAGTCTCTGGGAGATAGGCAGGCAGTATAATGTCACAGTTACGGAAATTAAGAAAAAAAACAATCTTCGAACCAGTAAAATCTATCCAGGGCAAAAACTTATAATTCCTGTGAAAGTTAAAGGGGTGTATCATACAGTAAAAAAACATGAGACACTCTGGCGCATATGCAAAACTTATAAAGTCAGCATGGAGGAGGTTATATCCCTCAACAGGTTATCCGACCCTGACCATATAGTAGCAGGTCAGAGGATATTTATCCCTGGTGCAACTCAGGTTAAGGAAGTTAAGATTCCTGAGGAGATAATAAGTGGGGGTAAAAAAGCCCCTGTTATGCCTGAGGAAGAGAAAGAGGTAATTAAGTTTTCTCCTTCTCAAAAGGAAACACTCAAGGAAAAAGGGATTTTAATCTGGCCTGTGGATCAGAAGGTAAAACCCCAGGAGTATAGAAAGAGTGAATTTGGGATAGATATTATTGCTCCAGAGGGAACAACGATTGTTGCTCCTGCCAGAGGGAAGGTTTATTATAGCGGTCTTTTGAGAAACTATGGCTGGACTATAATAATAGAACATCAGGAGATAGGAATTTACACCTGTTATATGTATAATATGGTTAATCTTGTGGAAAAGGGGGATGTTGTGGAACAGGGGGAGCCTATAGCTAAGGTGGGAAAAAGTGGAGCAGGTGAGGCTATGCTGCACTTTGAGGTAAGAAGGGCAAAAGATGGGAAACCAGTGGATCCCCTTGATTTTCTCTCTTCTGAGAGTAAATTAAATTGATGCAAGTTTAAAGTCAATTTAAAGGAGAAAAGGTTATGTTAAGTCCCAGGTGGGTTAGAGAAAATATAGATATTGTGAAAAAAAGTCTTGCAAAACGCAAGGTTAATATTGACCTTGACGGCTTCCTTCTGTTGGATGAGGAAAGAAGAAAGTGTATTAAAGAGACAGATAAGCTAAAGTCTATTCAAAATAAAAAATCAAAAGAGATAGGTAGACTGAAGAGGGAAGGTAAAGATGTTAAGGATTTGTTAAGTGAGATGCAGGAGATTTCTTCTAAATTAAAAGCTCTTGAAAAAAAGAGAAAAGAGTACGAAGAAAAAACAAGAGAATTTTTGCTTAACCTGCCCAACACGCTTCATCCTGATGTTCCCCGGGATGAAAATCAGGAAGTTAAAAGATGGGGCAAAATTCCCGAATTTGATTTTCCCGTTAAGGATCATCAACAGCTTGGAGAAGAGCTTGGTATTCTTGATTTCAAGGCTGCTGCAAAGATTACAGGTAGTGGATTTGTGGTATGCAGGGGATTGGGAGCAAGACTTGAAAGAGCTCTGATTAACTTTATGTTAGACCTTCACATAAAGCAGGGGTATGAGGAGGTGCTTCCTCCTTTTATGACCAATACCTCCTCAACCATAGGCACAGCTCAACTTCCCAAATTCAGGGAAGAGCTTTACAAGTGTGAGAAGGATGACTATTACCTTGTCCCCACCGCTGAGGTTCCCGTAACCAATCTTCACAGAGAAGAGATTCTGGAGGAAAAGAGACTCCCCATATATTATACTGCCTACACTCCCTGTTTTCGTCGGGAAGCAGGTGCTTATGGCAAAAAAATACAGGGGATGATAAGGGTTCATCAGTTTAACAAGGTGGAGCTTGTTAAGTTTACAACTCCTGAGACCTCTTACAGTGAACTTGAAGGGCTTTTACAAGATGCAGAAGAGGTTCTCAAAAAATTAAATCTTCCCTACAGGGTTGTAAAGCTTTGTGGAGAGGAACTTGGTTTTGCAGCTTCTTTTGGCTATGATATTGAGGTGTGGCTACCAAGTCAGGAAAGATGGCTTGAGATATCCACCTGCTCTAATTTTGAAGACTATCAGGCAAGAAGAGCTTCTATAAAGTATAGAGAAGAGTCTACCGGCGAAACAAGGTATGTTCACACTCTTAACGGGTCAGGACTTGCTGTGGGAAGATGTGTGGTGGCAATTCTTGAGAACTTCCAGGATAGAGAAGGAAGAGTTCGCATACCGGAGGCTCTCTGGCCTTACATGGATGGGACAAGGGTGATTGAGAAAAAAGGTTGAGATGGAAAGCGAAGACTGGGGAGGAATAAATCCTCTTAAAGCCCTGGAAAATATTAAAAGGCGTTGCAAGGAGAGAAAAGAGGGAGAAACTTCCTCTGTAAGGACAGCTCTTGTTCTTCAGGGAGGTGGAATGCGAGGGGCATTTGGTGCAGGTGTTTGCTGTGCTCTTGAAGAGCTTGGTTTTACAGAAGGGTTTGACGAGGTTTATGGGGTATCTGCTGGAGCCTTAAACGGGGCTTATTTTCTTTCAGGACAGGCAGCCTTCGGTGCCACAATTTACTATCAGGAGATAAATAACAGGAAATTTATCCATTTTTTTCGATTTAAAAAGATAATGGATATAGACTTTTTAATGGATGTTATCTACCATAAAAAACCCCTTAACCTTAAAAGACTTCTTAACAATCCCACTTCTTTTAATGTTGTCTTAACAAGAGTTTCCACAGGAGAGGCTGTGATATTTAAACTCGAAAAAGGTGCAGATATCTTTAGTATTTTAAAGGCAACATGTGCCCTCCCTTTTGCCTACGATATTCCTGTAGATATAGGAGGTGAAAAATATCTTGATGGAGGTGTATCCTGCCCTATCCCTCTTAAGGAAGCCATTGAAGGAGGATGCACGGATATTATGGTGGTTTTTACACGGCCAAAAGATTATGAACTCGCAAGATCAAAGTTTGGCGAGATTTTAGATTATCTTATCATACAACCAAAAATGAAAAGGCACGGTCAGAAATTTTTTGAAGCTTATAAAAAAAGAGAAAGTTTTTACAGAGAGATAATTCGTATTTTAAAAGAAAAAAATTACAGAGGGAAAAAAGCAAATATACTCTGTGTTTTTCCAGGTTCTTCACTAAAGATAAAAAGAATGACAAAAAAGGAAAGTCTTCTTAAAAAAGCAGTTATTGAGGGAGCAATAAAAACTCTGAGGCTCTTTGGTAGAGAAAATTTTTATCCTGCAGAGGTTTTTAAATTTCTCAATTAAAGGGTGAAAAATGGAGAATATATGTGTGCTTGGTGCAGGTGCAATGGGCACGGCCCTTTCCTTTCATCTAAGCAAAATAGGACATAAGGTAAATTTATGGGGGACCTTCCTTGACGAAGAGATAATAAAAACAAGAAGACAGAAAAAGGTTGATCTTTCAATACCTGAGGAAATTAGAGTTTTTCCTTTTGAGAAAGTAGAAGACGCCCTCAGGGAGGTAAAATTTGTCATTTTCTGTATTAGTTCAGAAGGAGTTAACTATATATCAAAGCATGTTGCCCCTTACATAAAAGATGAAATGGTGATTGTGAATGTGGGCAAGGGAATAGCTGATGCTCCTTTTCTTACTTTATGCGAGCTTATTGAGTCTAACTTGGAAAGATATGGTGGAATTAAAAAGGAAGTTGTAGCTATGGGAGGACCTGCACGAGCACCAGAGATAGTTAGGGGAGTTTTTACCGAAGTTGTCTTTTCCTCTATTAAAGACGAGGATGGGAAAATCTGCTGTGAAGTTTTTCAGGGAAAAAGTTTTAAGACAAATTTTACAAAAGATAAAAGAGGGGTTGAGCTCTGTGCTGCTATAAAAAACGGCTATGCTATTTCTATAGGGATAGCAGAGGGACTTCAGGAATTTTGCAACAATTTCAAGGCAGCATTAATTTCTCACGCTATAGGGGAGATGACAAAGATAGTGCAGCTTCAGGGAGGGAGACTTGAAACGGTTACAGGTCTTGCAGGAGTGGGAGACCTTTATGTTACCTCTCAGGCAGGAAGAAACAGAACTTTTGGCAAGTTTTTAGGAGAAGGGATGAGTGTTGAGGAGGCTCTTGATAAGATGAGGGGGGAGACTGTTGAGGGTTATTCTGTTGTTGATAGGATTAAAAAAAGAATTCTGGATAAGCTCCTGCAGGAGAAGAAGATAAAAAAAGAGGATTTCCCCCTTCTTTGCGCCTTACACAAAATCCTTTATGAAGGAGAGGTGGCAAAGATTATAAGAGATGCTCTAAGTGATTTTTAAATCGGAGAGGAAGATGTGATGAAGGTTGCAGAATATCATGGCTTTAATGATATCAGGATAGCTGATTATCCTGTCCCTGAGATAGGGAAAGGGGAGATTTTAATAAAGACAAAGGTTTGTGGAGTGTGTGGAAGTGATTTGCTTGAGTGGTACAGGAAGCAAAAGAAAACGCCCTTTTTTGGCCATGAGGTAAGTGGCGTGGTGGAAAAGGTTGGGGAGGAAGTTAAAAATGTTAAAGTGGGTGATAGAGTGTTTGTAAATCATCATGTTCCCTGCTTTACCTGTCACTGGTGCAGAAGGGGAAGCTACACCATGTGTCCTGTTTACCGCAGAACTGACTTTTATCCTGGAGGTTTTGCAGAATACATAAAAGTTCCAGAGATTAATGTCAGAAATGGAGTTATAAAGCTATCCTCTGATGTTTCTTTCAAGGATGCAAGCTTAATTGAGCCCATTGCCTGCTGCCTGAGAGGGTTAAAAAAAGCCGGTATTAAGGTGGGAGATACTGTTCTTATAATTGGCGCAGGATTTACAGGGCTTTCTCACCTTCAACTTGCAAAAATGATGGGGGCAGGTCTTGTTGGTGTCTGCGATTTTTTTGATTTTAAATTGGAAAAGGCAAAACTTTTAGGAGCAGATTTTGTTATCAATCCTTCAAAGGAAAATGTAAAGGAAAAACTTTACAGTGTGAATGAGGGAAGGGGAGCAGATATTGTGGTTGTTACTCCCTCTTCTGTTAAAGCTATTCAGGATGCAATAGAATACCTTGATAAAGGGTCAACTCTTTATCTTTTTGGTCCCACTTCTCCTGAAGATTACATTTCCATTTTACCTTACAGATTCTTTTTCTCTGAAATTAGTCTTATTACAAGTTATTCCTCTTCACCCATTGAGGATAACGCTGTTTACAGGCTTATAAAAGAGAAAAAAATAAATACAGAGGAACTTATAACTCACAGGTTCTTATTTGATGAGATTGCAGAGGCTGTGAGAGTTGCAAGAAGGGCAGAGGATTCTTTAAAAGTTATTGTGGAATTTCTGTAAAGGGAGGTAAAGGTAAGATGATTTCTTTAACCCTTGAGGGAAAGGTTAGTATAGTTACAGGAGGCTCAAGAGGGATAGGAAAAAGTATTGCATTGAAACTTGCGCAGGCAGGGTCAACTGTTGCTATTTTTGATATACTGGAAAAAGAGGGGAAAGATACAGCAGAACAAATTGTTTCCTCTGGTGGGAAAGCTGATTTTTACAGAGTGAATGTAACATCCGAGGAGGATATTAAAATCGCTGTGGGAAGGGTTCTTGAAAATTATGGTAAGGTGGATTTTTTAATTAATAATGCAGGTATAACCTCAAGATATTCTTTTACCGAACTCTCCTTTGATGTATGGAAAAAGACTATTGATGTTAATCTTACAGGTGCTTTTCTGTGTTGCAGGGAAGTTATCCCCTCAATGATAAAGCAGAAAAGTGGCAGGATAGTTTTTATTTCCTCAGCTTCATCAATTACTGGAAGTGGTGGTGGTGCTCATTATGCTTCCTCCAAAGGAGGTATTAATTCTCTTGTGAGAGCGCTGGCAAGGGAACTTGCAGAGTATAATATTCTTGTTAATGCAGTTGCCCCAAGAAATATTGAAGCAGAAACTCTTGATGATATATACACAAAGGAGCAGATAGAGGCACTCTGCAAGAAAATTCCTCTAAGAAGGCTGGGAAAGCCAGAAGAAGTTGCAGGTGTTGTTTTGTTCCTGTGTTCTTCTTTTTCCACCTATATTACAGGACAGATAATAATTGTTGATGGAGGAAGAACTTTTGGAACATAAAACTTTTTGCAGGGAGAATTAAAATGGCAAAAGGTTATATTATAGGTGTAGATTGCAGCACCACTGCATCCAAAGCTATTGTGTGGGACAGGGAAGGCATGCCTGTTGCTGAAGGAAGAGAGAAAATGCAAATT
Organism: Candidatus Aerophobota bacterium; assembly: GCA_011372105.1. The sequence continues at coordinate 563 of DRTT01000027.1, read as the reverse complement.
TTAACCCCAAAACCTGAGTGGGTAGAACAGGATGCAAATGAGTGGTGGAATGCCACAGCAGTTGCAATAAGAAAGGCTGTCCGTCAAATTGATGCAGGGAAAGTTGTGGCAATCTGTTTAACCCATCAGAGAGAAAGTTTTGTCCCTGTAGATGAGGATTTTAAGCCTTTGCGAAATGGAATTTTGTGGGTGGACACAAGGGCAGCTTCTCAGGTTGAAAAGTTAAGAGAAAAAAGCGAGAAAATTCATAAAATCACAGGTCTTTTCCCCAACCTTTACGCTTCCAACTGTAAAATAATGTGGATGAGGGAAAATGAACCCTCCATTTTTGAGAAAACTTTTAAATTCCTTGATGTTTATGCCTTTCTGGCTCTCAAACTAACAGGTGAACCTGTTACAAGCTGGGCTTCTGCCTGTCCTTTTGGTCTTATGGATATGGAAAATCTTTGCTGGAGCAGGGAGATTATGGATATTGTCGGGGTAAAGGAGGAAAATTTCTGCAGGCTCGTTGCACCAGGTGAGATTGTGGGAAGGCTCTCAAAAGAGGCATCTTCTTTAACAGG
>DRTT01000028.1 GCA_011372105.1 Candidatus Aerophobota bacterium | reverse complement strand
TGTATGGGAGGAGGTATAACACTTGCTCATGGTATGGATAAGGCAGGATTGAGAGAGAAGCCTTTAATCGGGATAGTAGGAGATTCTACCTTTTTCCATTCTGGAATTACAGGACTTCTTGAGGTATCTTACAATAAGGGAATCTCCACCATAATAGTTGTTGATAATAGAGTTACCGCTATGACCGGTCATCAGGAACATCCTGGTACAGGAAAAACTCTTATGGGAGAGGTAACTTATACCGCTTATCCGGAGGATTTTGCAAGAGCCTGTGGAATAAAAAATATAAGGGTTATTGACCCTCTGGATTTAAAAAAGACCCTGGATACAATAAAGGAAGAGATAAAAAAGGATTCCCCTTCGTTGATTGTCTCAAGAAGACCTTGCACTCTTCTTGAGAAAAAGAAAGTAAAAAGCTACTTTTTTGTGAATTATGAGGATTGTATAAACTGTGGCAAGTGTATGAAAGTTGGGTGTCCTGCTATCTATAAAAAGGAAGATAAGATATTTATAGATCCTATTCTCTGTCAGGGTTGTGGTTTTTGTGCTCAGGTTTGTCCTAAGGAAGCAATTAAAAAAGTGGGTGATTTTATATAAAGTAAAGCAGGTTATTTTTCCAGGTCTTCTTTCATTTGCTGGAACTGCTCTCTTGTAATTTCTCCTCTTGCATAGCGTTTTTTAAGTATTTCAATGGGTGAATCAGAAGCAGAATCTTTTTGAAGAGAACCTGCGGCTATTATCTTTTCCAGCTGACTCTCCCACCACTCGTGGGTTTCAAAGTGAGTATTTGGGTCTTTAAATAAAACATAACTCCACCATACAGCCCAGATAAGGTTAACTCCTGGCACTATCATTAAGATGATGTAAAGAGCCATGTTTCTTGCTGGGAGAGGTTTTGATATCCCGGCATCAAAGGAAATATCTTTTTCTTTTAATGCCTTTTTTACCTGGTTGAAAAAATGTATCTCTGCCTGTTCGTGGACATAATAATCTATTGTAAGCCAGTACCAGGCAACAAGAGTCAGGATAAATCCTACTATACCGAAAATATAGCTGAAAATTACCCATAAAATAAAAAAGGTGGTACTTCTTTTTTGCTCTCTCAGAGAAAGCTGGATTTCACTTCCTGTCCATAGTGGAATTTCCACGTTGTATTTTTCTTTTATCCAGTTTACAAGATTTTTTCTAAGAGACTTTGCTCTTTCAATGTGTTCGTTTCTTCTTCTGTAAAGTTGCCACTGGTACCACCAGAAAATAATCGATAGAGCAAGGAATATTGCCATAATAGTTAATATCCATCCACCAAGATAAAGAAAAAACTCAAAGGGAAGGTGTGGCCTGTAATCAAAATACCACCTTCCTCTTAGAAAATGCCACCTCCACTGCATACCTACAAGAAAGGATGCAAAGATTAAAAGACCAATTAATATTAGAATGACAACTATGTAGGTTCCAAAGGAAAGGTAACGGTCTGTTTTTTTTCTCTGGCTAAGTTCCTGAATAAGGTTGTTCTTCATTCAGATACAAACCTTTCTTTGTAAAACCATTTTGTGGCCTTTTCTATCTCTTTTCTTGTTGGTTTCAGGTAGCAGAGAAGATTGTAAGGAGTTGTCTTGCATTTTTTTATTTTTTCCCGTAGTTTTAAAAGATGCTCTTTTTTTCTTTCTGCATCTGGTATCCTCTGTTCACCTGTTTTCTTTTTCTCAAGTTCAGAAATCATGGATTCCCAGTCTTCGTTGTAATGAAGGTGAAGAACTATTGCACTCCACAGGTCATTGTTGGTGAAATATACATCTTCTTTTCCATGGGATGGGGATACCTTAACCAGGATTTCGGGACCCTTTGGGGGAGGGAAAGGTATTTTGTTTATCTTACCATCCTCTTTTATTATACAGGATATTGCTTTTTGTATCTCCGTGTCATTTTTTATCTCTCCTGCCTCTTTTAAGCTGTGGTAGAGGCTGGCAATGTTTTGCAATATTCTCCGGGTCTCTTCGTAGTTAAGAGCTGATTCCCCATATTCTTGAGGGATAAATTTTGATACAAAATAACTAAAGTCCCAGACTTTAAAATCTTCCAGGCTTTTTTTTGTAAAGGAAAAATACTGAGCAAAGTCAATAAAACATTGAATGTCCTCCCACACCTGGTCAATCTCCTCGAGAGGCAGGTTTTTTTTGCGTAAAGACTGGATAAATCTTGTTACCTGATTTTCTCTCAGAAATAAGTCCTGGTCAACATATTTTTTAAAGTAAGTTTTAATCTCTTCTATAAGCTCAAGATAGTCTTCTTCCTCCCATGGCGAAAATTTCTTTGTTTTTACTTTTTTTCTCTCACTTACCTTTTTTAAACTGTATACCTCCGGCAATATTTCTTTTAATAATTTTCTTAACTCCCTTGGTATTACAGCTATCTTGTAAAGTCTGTTTTTTACAGGAGCTCTTCCCACAAATACAAGTCCTCTCACTCTTAGCTGCCCCAGAGGACTTAGAGGTGGCTCCTCCACCCACCACCATCCGTCATTACTTTCATCTGTATTTGCCTGGCGGGATAAACTCTGAAAGGTTGCCCATCCTCCTTTTTCCAGGAGGTATTTTATTATAAAAAGGGAACTTCTGCTAAGCTCCACAAGAACCTTTTTTAGAAATTTCCTGTTACATAAGATATGGGTTATATACTGTATTTGTTCTTTTTTACTTACATCTTCCACATAACCGAGTTGATAATAAATGGCTTTAACCCAGTGAGAGGGAAGTTTACTCAATTCAATTTTAAGACGAGCGTCTTTACTTATACCTTTTTTATCTTCTTTTTCTTTCCACTTTTTTTCCAGCTCTTCTTGAATGGATCTTAAAAGATACCGTTCAATTGAGTTGTCTTTTTCCTCTTCCATAATTTCCACCTCCAGAATTTCTCAGCTTTCAACTAATCTTAACAATAAGTAAAAAAATGGCAAGTGGATAAAAATTTGCTACACTATATATAAAAAACTATGGATTTAATTGAGATAATAGGTGTTTCCAAAAGGTTTAAGGAAAAGAAGGGGTATTTTCGTGCCCTTGATGATGTGAATCTTGAGATTAGGAAAGGCGAGATATTTGGTCTGTTAGGACCCAATGGTGCAGGAAAAACCACTCTTTTGAATATTATTTTAGGTATTGTTTTGCCTGATAGAGGGAAGGTTAAAATTAAAGGTAGAGATATCGGAAAAGAAAGAGAAATTGTGGAGAAAATGAACTATGTCTCAGGGGAGACAAGATTTCACTGGGTTCTTACAGTAAAAGACGTGCTTAAATTTTACGGCGTATCTTATGGAATTTCAAGAAAGAAACTTAAAAGAAAAATAGATGAACTTTTGTGCTTTTTTGAAATTGAAAACATAGCCTACAGAAAGTTTGATTCACTTTCAACAGGTGAAAAGATGAGGCTTATATTTGCCAAAGCTCTTTTAAATGAACCTGAGATTTTGCTTTTTGACGAGCCTACCCTGGGTCTTGATCCCCAGATAGCAGTAAAGGTAAGAGGGGAGATTGCAAGGATAAACAGGGAACTTGGCACCACTGTTCTTCTCACAAGTCACTACATGCAGGAGGTTGAACAGCTTTGCCACAGGATTGCCTTTATCAGGAAGGGGAAAATAGTGGATGTGGGAAAAGTAGAAGATCTGAAAAAGAGGAAATTCTCAACTTACGAGGTAGTGGTAGAAGTAGGAGAAATTAAGGATGCTGATTTATTAAGGAGAAAAGGATTTGAAATTAAGGGGAAAAAGGTGAGGATAATTTTATCCTCTCAGGGTAATCTGGGAGAAGCTCTGTCTTTTCTTTTTAAAAATGGCTACAGGGTTTTAAACCTTGAAATTAAAAGACCAACACTTGAGGATTATTTTATAAAGAGCCTGGAAGATGAGGATAAAATGGTATAAAGTGGTTGCCCTTATAATGAGGGATTTTATTATATTTTTCAAATCCCGCTGGAGAGTGGTAGAATTTTTTTATTTTCCTGTAACAGGCGTAATTATCTGGGGGCTTTTTGCTCTTTATACGAGAGATTTTGCAAGGGAAACAGGTCTTATGGTGCTTGTTGTCAATATTTTCTGGAGTTTTGCTTACATATGTCAGAGCACCATAAACCTCCAGATGAATGAGGATATATGGAGCGGAAGCCTAAAACAGGTGCTCGTATCGGGAATTTCTGAGACAGAGTATATACTGGCAAGGATTATTTCCTCTATCGTGATATCCTCTATTATTATGATTATCATGTTTTTTGTTGCTCTTTTTTTTGGCTTTTCCATTGAAGGAAAATTGGAGGAATTTTTTTATCTTACTTTAATCACTCTAATTTCTTCTGTTGCCCTTGCAATAATGATTGCTGCTTTTATAATTTTTCTTGGGAGAGACTATGCATTTTTGTCCTGGACTATTTTACAGCTTTTTATTCTTCTTTCTGCACCTCTTTTTCCTGTAAGCATACTGCCTTTACCTTTACAAATTATTGCTCATTTTATGCCTTTCACAAATATTTTTGTTGCAGTGAGAGAAATGGTGAGGACAGGCTTTGTGGAAGAATCTATTCTGACAAGGGCTTTGATGGTTTCTCTTGTTTATCTTTTTTTATCCTCTCCTCTTTATCTTTTTGCCTTTAAAAGGGCAAAAAAGACAGGAAAACTTGCAAATATAGGATGAATGAAGTTATCTATAAAGTAAGATTTTCCTCTATTTCTCTTGGAGTTATATCAAGGCGATAGTTTAGCCATTCCTTTAGTTTGGTTTCTATTAGTTTTTCCATGACCTCCTCACCCAGAGTTTCTTTTAAAAGCACACTTTTTTCTGCCTCCTTTATAGCTGAGTAAAGGTCATGAGGTAAAGACTCTATTTTTTGTTTCTCCCTTTCAAGGTCAGACATGGCGTAAAGGTCCTCATTCACAGGATCCGGAAGGGGATATTTATTGTCAACACCCTTAAGTCCTGCTGCAAGCAAAACTGTAAAACAAAGATAAGGATTACAGGCAGCATCAGGGAATCTTATTTCTATCCTGGTGGCAGCCTCTTTTCCTTTCCTGTAAACAGGTACTCTGACAAGGACCGATCTGTTCCTTTCTGCCCAGGCTATGTAAACCGGCGCCTCAAAACCAGGAACAAGCCTTTTGTATGAGTTGTACCATTGATTTGTTATAAGACATATCTCTTTGCTGTGTTTGAGAATTCCTGCCAGAAAATGTTTTGCAAGGGTAGATAAATTATAAGGATCATCAGGGGAGAAAAAGGCATTTCTATTTTCCTGGAAGAGAGAAAGATGAGTGTGCATTCCCGAGCCGTTTTCTCCTCTTAAAGGTTTTGGCATAAAGGTTGCGTGAACTCCGTTCCTTTCTGCTATTTCTTTAACAAGCCATTTATGTGTTTGCAAGTTGTCAGCCATGGTTAAAGCATCTTTGTACTTGAGGTCAATTTCATGCTGTGAGGGTGCAACCTCATGATGGGCGTATTCCACCGGTATATTCATACTTCGCAGGGCAAAAACAGTCGCCTCTCTCAAGCTATCTCCCTGATCCACAGGATTAAGATCAAAATAGCCTGCCTCGTCAAGAATAACAGGTTCTTTTTTATTGGCAAAGTAAAAATATTCTGCTTCAGGTCCTATGTTCATGTGAGTAAGATTGTGGTTTTTAAGTTTCTCCAGGTTTTTGATTAATATCTGCCGTGAGTCACTGAGGTAGGGTTCTCCACCAGGTGTATAAATAGCGGCAAACATTCTCAAAGCCTTGCTTCCACCTATTTTAAAGGGGATAAGTTGCGCTGTTTCTGGTAGGGGAAAAGCCACCATATCACTTTCTTGAATTCTTTTGTATCCAAGAATTGAGGAGCCGTCAAAACCCATCCCATAGGAGAAAGCATCAGAAAGCTCGGTGGGAGTGATGCTGAAACTTTTCAAAAATCCAAGAAGGTCTGTAAACCACAGGCGAATAGAATCTATTCTTTTCTCCTTCACGAATTCTATCACATCCTGGGCATCTCTAAGATTGAGGCCATTTAAGGAACCATATTCTTTAACATATTTTTCCATTTCTTCCCTGAACTGCGCAACTCTTTCCCTCAAGGTCATTATAAAAGCTCCTTTTATATTTTATTTTTTATGAATTTGTCTAATTCTAACGATAAAAAAGACCTTGTCAAATGTAGGTGCCTTTTCTCAGCCTTCAAAAAGGAGTTTATGTAGAGCTTTTTCATACTTGACAGGGAGGAGGAAATTTTTTATTTAATGTGCTGGGGTTAAATAACTCCGGAATCTTAAAGGAGGCCAAAATGGCTTCTGATGAAAAAATAACAAGAGAAGAGGCAAAAAGAAAAATAGAAAGGTTACGGGAAGAGATTCGTTACCATGACTATCGCTATTATGTTTTAAACGAACCGGAGATATCAGATGCTGAATATGATAGGCTTATGCGAAGGCTTCAGGAACTTGAGGAGATGTTTCCTGATCTTGTAACACCTGACTCTCCCACCCAAAGAGTGGGAGCTCCACCAAAAGAGGAATTTGGAACGGTGAGACATTTTATCCCCATGCTAAGTCTTGCAAATGCCTTTAAGGAAAATGAGGTGTACGATTTTGATAGAAGAGTTAAGAAAGGTTTAGATGGAGGAAAACCTGAGTATGTGGCAGAGCCAAAAATAGATGGTCTTGCTGTGGAAATAGTTTATGAGAGAGGAGTGATGAAAGTGGGTTCAACAAGAGGGGATGGACAGGTTGGAGAAGATGTGACAGAGAATTTAAAAACAATAAGATCTATTCCTCTCAGGTTAAGGGATGAGGAAGTTCCTCCACCTGATTTGATAGAGGTGAGAGGAGAGGTTTATATGAGAAAGGATGACTTCCACAGGTTAAATCGGGAAAGAGAGAAAAAAGGGGAGCCTCTTTTCGCAAACCCCAGGAATGCTGCTGCAGGCTCCTTGCGTCAGCTTGACCCGAAGGTAACAGCTTCCCGCCCCTTAGGGGTGTTTTTTTACGGAATAGGAAGAGTGGAAGGAAGAGAATTTAAGACTCACTGGGAAGTACTTCAGAATTTTTTAAAATGGGGACTTGTGGTAAATCCTCATGTGAAGCTTTGCACAAGTATCGAGGAATGTATAGATTATTACAGAAAAATGCTGGATATAAGAGAAGAACTTGATTATGAAATGGATGGGGTTGTTTTTAAGGTGAATCAACTTGAATATCAGAGAAGGCTGGGAGAGATATCCCGGAGTCCTCGGTGGGCTATTGCTTATAAATTTCCCTCAATTCAGGCTACAACAAGAATAAAGGATATAAAGGTTCAGGTGGGACGGACAGGAGCCTTGACTCCTGTTGCTATCCTTGAGCCTGTTGAGGTGGGAGGTGTTACAGTTTCAAGAGCAACTCTTCATAACCAGGATGAGATAGAAAGAAAAGATATAAGAATAGGGGATACTGTTCTTGTTCAAAGAGCAGGTGATGTTATCCCTGAAGTTGTTAAGGTGATAAAAGAGAAAAGAAAAGGTGATGAGAGAAAATTTATCCTTCCTTCTAACTGTCCTGTTTGTGGGACAAAGATAAGCCATCCCCCTGGTGAGGTTGTAGCAAGGTGTCCCAATATTTCCTGTCCTGCACGATTGAAAGAAAGTATAAAACACTTTGCATCAAAGCAAGCTCTTGATATAGAAGGCTTGGGTGATAGGATAGTTGAAATGCTGGTGGATAAAGGCCTTGTTAGGAGTGTGGCTGATCTTTACCGCCTCAAGAAAGAGGATTTTCTTAAACTTGAAGGATTTGCTGAAAAATCGGCACAAAATATGATTGATGCTCTTGAAAAAAGTAAAAATACAACCCTGGATCGTCTTCTTTATGGTCTTGGTATACGCCATGTGGGCCAGCATCTTGCAAGAGTTCTTGCGGAGCGATATGAGGATATAGATTCCCTTGCGAAGGCAAGTGAGGAAGAACTTTTGCAGATTCCAGAGATAGGACCTGAAGTGGCAGCAAGTATAAAGGACTTTTTTTCCAGAAAGGAAAATCTTGCGGTAATTAGGGAACTTGAAAGGTTAGGGGTAAGGTATAAAAAGAGAGAAAAAGCTCGTGAGGGAAAGTTAAAAGGTTTAACGTTTGTTTTTACGGGAGAGCTTGATAATTTCACAAGAGAAGAGGCCAAAGAAATTGTTGAAAAAGAGGGAGGAAGGGTATCCTCAAGTGTTAGTAGAAAGACAAGTTATGTTGTTGTGGGGAAAAATCCTGGTTCCAAGCTGGAGAAAGCAAGAAAATACGAAGTGAAGACAATTAGCGAAGAGGAATTTCTTAAGCTTATCTCATAGAATTGCAATCTCTATCATTTCCTCGAGGAGGAATTCTCCTATTAAAATGAAAGTTTTCCTATTTTTTGTTCCAGACAAGAGTGTTCTCTCTTATACCTTCTTTAAATCTTGTTTTGATTCTTCCAAACATTAACCTCCTGTAATTTCTCATTACAATGACAAGGGGTCTTTCAAAAAGTTCACTTATATTTTTATACCCTCCTTGACAAAGTAAAGCAAAGTTATTATTTTAAACTTCAAGCTTTATAGAGGAGGAATTCATGAAAGTAGCGCTTGTTCCTCTTCGCCTGGGTGGGAAAAAGGAAGAAGGGCTCAAGAAGATAAATCCTGTGCTTCCTCTTGATGAGATTAATAATATAATAAAGAGGTCTCTTGATTATGTCAGAAAGGTGGGAAAAG
>DRTT01000167.1 GCA_011372105.1 Candidatus Aerophobota bacterium | reverse complement strand
TCTCTATCCAGCATACAGGCCTCACCATTGCTACCCAGAGCGAAATATCCTCTTAGAGGAGTCTGAGAGTAAATTTCCATATTCTCCTCAAGTTTTTTAAGGTCTACCTCCTCATTTGTGAAGGGAGTGCAAATTGGAGCCCAAATTCCTGCTATATCTTGTGGTTTCAATTTTTCCTCCTTTCCTAAACTTACTGACAAAAATAATCGGGGCGACCGGATTCGAACCGGTGACCTCTTGCGCCCCATGCAAGTGCGCTAACCAGGCTGCGCCACGCCCCGACTTCTTTAATCAAGGAGTTTATAAATCTCTTCTATTTCTTTTCTTAACCAGTCAAGGTCAATTTCAATTTCTTCTCTACCTTTTTTCTTCTCCTTAAGTGTTTTTTTTGCTCCTTCTATGGTGAATCCTTTATTGTAAAGAAGATCTTTTATCTTAAGAACAAGCTCCACGTCCTCCTTTCTGTACCTTCTGTGTCCGCCCTTACTTTTCCGGGGCGAAAGGGAAGGAAAGCTTTTCTCCCAGAAGCGCAAAACATACGAAGGCACACCTGTTATCCTGCTTACCTCTCCTATAGAAAAGTAGAGCCTTTCCTCTTCTTTTTTCTCCTCCGCCAGATTATCCTTATTTTTATCTTCATGCATAATTCTTGTTTAAGAACCACAGCCGACTATGAGGAAACTGCATTTCTCAGGTCTTTTCCTGGATCAAATTTGGGAACTTCTTTTGCAGGTATTTGAATCTCTTCTCCTGTCTGAGGATTTCTCCCTCTTCTTGACTTGCGAGTTGCCACTTTAAAACTGCCAAATCCTACAAGAGTTATCTTTTCCCTTTTTGCCAGAGAATCCTTAATTGTGGAAATTACTGCGTCCACGGTCTTCCTGCAAACTTTCTTTGTAAGACCTGTCTGCCTTGCCACCTCGTCTATAAGTTCGGCTTTGTTCATTACACCCTCCTTTATGGGTTTTATCCTTTTATGTTAATACTATATTACATACCAAAAATTTGACAAGGGCTTCCAGCCTTTTACTTACCTCCTTTTATCTTAATTCTTTCTCCTAATTTGCTTTCCTTACCGGCAAGGAGTCTTTTTATGTTGGAACGGTGGCGAAAAACCACAAGCAAAGCAACCGCTACACCCAGAAAGATATAAAAAACCCCCTCCTCTTTCATAAATATTCCAATATAAAGAGGTAAAAGTGCGGCAGAGATCATAGACCCAAGTGAAACATATCTTGTTAGACCTACCACTACCACCATGGTTAAAAAAGAGAAAATAAAAGGAAGAGGGGTTAAGATCAGAAAAACCCCTGCTGAGGTTGCAACTCCCTTGCCGCCTTTAAACCTCAAAAATAAGGGCCAATTATGACCGGTTATACACGCCATTCCTGCCAAAGATCTCACCAGAGGGGAAAGATTGCCATAAGGAAAAAGGGAAGCAATAAGCACAGATGCTGCTCCCTTTCCAAAATCGATCAAGAAAACAAAAAGAGCATATTTTTTTCCCAGCACTCTTAGAACATTGGTGGTTCCAATATTTCCACTTCCATATTTTCTAACATCAACACCTTTTACAAGCTTTCCGACTATATACCCCCCCGGGATTGAGCCAAGCAGGTAACCCAGAATTGTGATGAAAAAAAGCCACAAAATCATTAACTGGAAAATCTCTGTTTTAATTTCTCTCTTATATCCTCTCTTATGAAATCACCTATAACAACTCCTTCATCTTCTTCGGACACGGAGGTTTTATCTTCCTTTTCCTCTTTCTTTTTCTCTTTCTCCTCTCTTTCTTTTAACTTTCTCACGCTAAGCCTTACTCTTCTTTTTTCAGGGTCAATTTCAACAATTTCAGCTTTTATCTCCTCGCCAACGGAGGTAACCTTTTCCGGATGATGAACGTATTCGCTATCAAGTTCTGATACGTGGATAAGCCCGTCTATCCCTGGTAAAAGATTAACAAAGACGCCAAAATTTGTTATTTCCTGAACCTTTCCCGTAACTACGTCCCCTACCTTGTAAGTTTCTACAAGTTTTTGCCAGGGGTCAGGTTGGGTTTGTTTCAAACCAAGAGCCATTCTCTTCTCTTTGGAATTAATGTCAAGAACTTTTACCTTCACTTCTTGTCCGACATATACCACTTCCTTTGGATGAGAGATTCGTTTATCCCAGGAAAGGTCGGAGATGTGAATTAAGCCTTCAAGACCCTTTTCTATCTCTACAAAGGCACCAAAGTTTGTCAGGTGAGTAATCTTTCCAACGACCTCTGAACCCACTTTATATTTTTCCTCCGCCACACTCCAGGGGTCAGGTTGAGTTTGTTTTAGACCAAGAGAAATTTTTCCTCTATCTCTATCAAGTTTTAGCACTTTAACCTGAATTTCCTGCCCAACTTTTACAACCTCTTTTGGGTCCTTTACCCATCCCCAGGATAGATTCTCAGGGTGAATAAGTCCATCAATTCCTCCAAGGTCAACAAACACCCCGAATTTTGTTATGGAGCTAACTTTCCCTTTAACTATTTTACCTTCTTCAAGGCTCAAAAGAACTCTTTCTTTCTGTTTTTCTTTTTCTTCAAGTTCAAGGAACTTTCTGGAAGCAACAACATTTTTCGATCTTTTATCAAGCTCAATTATCCTGACCTCAAGTGTTTTACCAATGTAATCTTTAAGATTCACATTTCTTTTCAGACTTACATGTGAACCAGGAATAAAACAATTTAAATATCCTATCGTAGCAAGAAGGCCTCCTTTTACAACCTTAATTACTTTTACTTTTATAGGTTTTCCCTCCTCAAATGCCTCGGTGAATTTTGCCCAATCCAACCTGAAATCAGCCTCCTTTTTAGAAAGGAGGATATTTCCGGTTTCACTTTTGCGCATCACATAAACGTTCATCTTTTCTCCTATCTGGGGTATCTTGTCTGAGGAAGATCTGTATTCCTCCCAGGGCATAAATCCCTCTGATTTCATCCCCACATCAAGAAGGACTCCTTCCTTGGTTGTCTGAACCACCTTGGCGGTTATTATGTCCCCCTCCTTTATAGGCGCGGGACTCTCATATTTTTTTATAAGATGAGCAAAAATTTCCTCCTCTTTGTTTTTCTCTTCCATCTTTTCTGTTTTCTCTTTCTCTTCTTTATTAATGGAAGTTGATTTTATCAGGTTATCAGCTGCTCTGTCAAGCATATTTTCCTCTCTGGATTTTCCCACTTTATTCCCCCTCCTTGCTAAAGATTTTTTTAATTTTTCTTTCTAAATTTCTTATAATTTTCTCAGGAGTTGAAGTTCCTCCTATTATTCCAACACTGCTTAATTTTTTAATTTTTTCAAATTCAAGTTCCTCTTCTCTTTCTATAAAATAAACCTTCTTTCCTTCTTTTTTGCAAATTTCAACCAGTTTCCTGGTGTTGGAGCTTTTATTGCCTCCAACAACTATCACAGCATCCACTTTTTCTGCGAGTTCTTTTGCCTCTTTTTGCCTTTTTATAACAACGCTACATACAGTATTAAAAACCCTTATCTCAAACCCACTTTTCAATCGCTTCTCTATTAGATTTTTCACGATATTTTCAAAATTGTCAAGAGATTCTGTAGTTTGAGCAACAATTCCTATCTTTTTTTCTTCAGGAACTTCCCTTATTCTTTCTGAAGAATTTATCACACTCACCTTACAGAAGGGAATATCAGATAAAATAGCCTTGATTTCCGGATGTTCTGCAGAACCCACTATCACAACATGATAAGATTCGCAAATAAGTTTACGGATAATTTTATGAGCCCTCAAAACATAAGGACAGGTGGTCTCAACTATTTTTAGCCCCTTTTCCTTCCCTTTCTCAAGGATGCTCTGCTCCACCCCATGGGCTCTTGTAATTAAAGTTCCACATTTTTTTACCTCAGAGAGAGAGGATACTACTTTAAGTCCCTTTTCACAGAGCTCATTCATTACCAGAGGATTGTGAACCAGATCTCCAAGACAGAAAACCTCCCCTCCTTTTTTCAGCTCTCTCTCAACTTTCTTTATCGCCTCCTTTACACCAAAGCAAAAGCCAACCTCTTCTGGAATATACACTTTCATCTGTTAACGCTCATATCCAGCATTGTCTTTTCTATTTTGTCAATGATCTTTTTTGCAACCTGTCTTTCCTCTTCTTTTGAAAAAGAGTCTGTAAAAATTGGATCTCCGACTTTCACCTTTATCCTGCCACCCCTTATCATCTTTTTTCCAGGAGGAAGAACTTCACCGGTGCCTTTTATCACCACAGGAAAGATAGGAACTCTGGAGTGAAGGGCAATTCTTACCGAACCTTCCTTCAAATTTCCTATTTTACCTGAGATACTCCGGGTTCCTTCAGGGAAAAGTGACAGAATTTTGCCTTCTTTAAGTACACTTAGGGCTTTGATATAAGCTTTTCTGTCTGGTTTTTCTCTTTTTAATGGAAAAGCACCAAGTTTTTTTATCAGGAAGCCGAACACAGGATTTTTAAAAAGTTCCTCCTTTGCCATAAAATTCATTTTACGAGGAGTAACGAGAGCAAGAACAATAGGGTCAAGATAGCTTCTATGATTGGCAACAATAACCATGGCGCCTTTTGAAGGTATCTTTTCAGCTCCTTCAATCCGAAGGTCAAAAAGGAATTTAAAGATAATCATACCCATCACCCACAAAACCCTGTACCAAAAAGGAGTTTCTGTCATTTTAAATTTTTAATTTTAGATTTTACTATACCTAAGATTTTTTCAAGGGTTTGGGCAGTATCAAGATTGGTGTTGTCAACCAGAAAAGCATCAGGAGCTTTTCTCAGTGGAGCAACTTCTCTTTCACTGTCAATTTTATCTCTCAGCTCAAGCTCTTTCTTAATCTCTTCCTTTGTACAAAATATCCCTTTTTCATTGAGCTCTTTCCATCTTCTTCTTGCTCTCTCTTCTAAGGAAGCTACAAGGAATATCTTAACATCTGCCTCCGGGAAGACAACAGTTCCAATATCTCTTCCTTCGGCCACTACTGACCTGTTACAGGCTATTTTCCTCTGGAGCTTTACCATAGCCTCTCTTACTCCCGGAACCTTAGAAAGAACAGAAACCCATCTTGTCACCTCCGGAGTTCTTATAAGGGAAGATATATCTTTTCCATCTACGAAAACGCATGTTCCAAAGGACTCCTCTTTTGGAAAAATCTCAATATTGGTTTTTTCAGCCATCTCAGAAAGGCGGTCTTCTTTCTTCAGATCAATACCTTCCTGCAGGGCTTTCCAGGTTAAAGCTCTATACATTGCCCCTGTATCAAGATATAAAAAATCCAGTTTTTTAGCCAGAAGATAAGCTGTTGTGCTTTTTCCCGACGCTGCAGGACCATCAATAGCTATTACAAAAGACTTCTTACCGGAAAGTTTTTCTGAATTCCTGGATAAAGAACTCATTTTCTTCCCGTGTGCCTATAGTGAGCCTTATGTAATCTGGTAGGTTATAGGCTTGCATACCTCGAACAATTATACCTTTTTTCAGGAGATTGTTAATAATTTCTTCTGTTTTGTTGCCGGTTTTTATAAGAATAAAATTGGTTTGACTGGGAACAAATTCCACTCCAAGTTCCTTTAATTTTGTGTAAAGAAATTTTTTCTCTTCCTTTATTAAGTTTTTGCTTTTTAAAAGATGTTTTTTATCCTTAAGACTTGCCCGAGCTGCTACCTGAGCAAGAAGGTTAACGTTGAAAGGAGGGCGGGCTCTGTTAAGTATAGATATAATTTCTTTTCTGGCAACACCATAACCAATTCTCAACCCTGCAAGACCGTATATTTTTGAGAAGGTCCGAAGCACAACAACATTTTTCCCTTCTTTAACCCAGCGCAGACTGTCCGGATATAGAGAATCCTCCACATATTCATAATATGCTTCATCACATACCACAAGAACCCAGGGGGGGATATTTTCAACAAGCTCCTGCATTTTTTCTCTGGTCACAATTGTGCCGGTGGGATTGTTAGGGTTGCTTATAAAAATGATCCTTGTGTTGGAATTTATCGCTTTTATAATTGCATCTATGTCTATTTTAAAATCATTTAAGGGTACACAGATTATTTTCCCTCGGGCAAGCTGCGTATCTATTTTATACATTAAAAAGGAGGGATATCCCATTATTGCTTCTTTGCCTTCTTGAATAAAGACACGTGTTAAAATTGAGACAATTTCATCAGAGCCATTACCAAGGATTATGTTATCTGGCTCAACCTCAAGATGCAGTGCAAGCTCTCTTTTAAGATAGTAGCAGTCCCCATCAGGATAAAGGTGAACCTGTGAGGCGTATCTGCAGATAGCTTCAACAGCCTCTGGAGAAGGACCCAGAGGGTTTTCGTTTGAGGCAAGTTTTATTACTTTGGAAAGGCCAAGTTCCCTTTTCACCTCCTCAATAGGCTTGCCGGGAACGTAAGGCTTAACCTGCAGTATCTCAGAAGGAACTATTTTTTCTAAAAAACCAGAACTTCCCCCTTTCATAAACTTATTCTCTCCTCCATTTTTTCTTTTTATTAACCAGTCTTAATGGATGCCCCTTCTGAGGCAGAGCTTGCCAGAAGACTGTAACGAGCAAGATAACCTGTTTTTACCTTAGGAGGAGGATTTTTCCATCTTTTCTTCCTTTCCTCCATCTCCTCCTTAGAAAGCTCAATTTCTATTTTTCTTCCGGGAATATCTATATAAATAACATCTCCATCCTCGACAAGGGCAATGGGGCCTCCTGCTGCAGCTTCAGGGGATACATGTCCGATACAGGGTCCTCTTGTTCCTCCTGAAAAACGTCCATCGGTGATCAGAGCCACAGACTCAGAAAGTCCCATCCCAACAACAGTTGCAGTAGGTGAGAGCATCTCCCTCATTCCCGGCCCTCCCTTTGGACCTTCATATCTTATAACAATAACATCTCCCTTTTTTATTTTCCCCTCAAAAAGAGCCTTTACTGCCTCCTCCTCTCTATTGAAGACTTTTGCTCTTCCCCTGAATCTTCTCATGGAAGAAGATACAGCTGCCTGTTTTACCACAGCTCCTTCTGGAGCAAGAGAACCATAGAGAACAGCAATACCCCCCTCTTTTGTATAGGGACTATCAGGAGATTTTATAACCTGTGGATTCTGGATAACACCTTCTCTTGCAATCTCCACAATAGATTTCCCGGAAACTGTCAAACAGTCACATATAAAATCCTTTAAGGCGTTTAATACAGCTGGAATCCCTCCTGCCCACTCAAGGTCCTCCATAAAATAATCTCCACCCGGTCTTAAACTGACAATCTGGGGAATTTTTCTCCCTATTTCATCAAAGTCTCTTAGAGAAAGTTTAATTTCTGCCTCTCTTGCAATAGCAAGAAGATGTAAAACAGTATTTGTGGAGCCTCCCATAGCCATATCCACTTTAATTGCATTTTCAAAAGCCTCTTTTTTCAATATATCCCGTGGTCGTATGTTCTCTCTGATAAGTTCCACAACTCTTATACCTGATTCATAGGCTATCCTTTTTTTCTTAGCAGACACAGAAAGAGATGAACCACAACCGGGAAGACTCATCCCCATAACTTCTGTAAGGCAGGCCATGGTATTTGCAGTATAAAGACCCTGACAGGAACCGGGTCCAGGACAGGCTTCCATCTCAAGGGCAGAAAGTGTTTTTTTGCTTATTTCTCCCTTTTTAAACCTTCCAACCGCCTCAAACGAATCCCTCACATAAGAAAGTCTTTTATTTTCGTATCTTCCTGATAACATCGGACCTGCAGTAATAACTATTGCCGGGATATTTAAACGAGCAGCAGCCATCAGCATTCCAGGGGTTATCTTGTCGCAATTTGTTAGAAGGACAAGACCATCAAAACAGTGAGCATTGGCGACTGACTCAATTGTATCTGCTATAAGCTCTCGCAGAGGAAGGGAATATTTCATTCCTTCATGTCCCATAGCTATCCCATCGCATATGGAAGGTATCCCAAACACAAAAGGATATCCTCCGCCTGCCTCAACACCTCTTTCAATAAATCTCTCAAGCTCCCTCATGTTATTGTGACCGGGCACTATATCACTGAAGCTTGAAGCTATCCCCACAAAAGGCTTCTTTAAAGCTTTTGGTGATATACCGGTAGCGTAAAGAAGAGCCCTGTGAGGGGTTCTCTCAACTCCTTCTTTTACAGTATCACTTCTCATGTCCTTATCTCCTGTAAAAAATAAACAAGGCGCCAATCTTATATTCTTAACTTCACTAAAATTAAGGAAGGCTGCCTTTTATACTTGGGCGAGCTTTTACTGGTGGAGGCAGGGGGATTCGAACCCCCGACCTCGTCCACGCCAAGGACGCGCTCTCCCACCTGAGCTATGCCCCCTATACCTTTTCTTTTTCTTTATGAACCTCGCCTATTTCTTCTCTTCTCGCGTCAGCCCATAGCCTTTCCAGTTGATAGTATCTGCGAGCCTCCGGAGAAAAAATATGCACAACAAGGTCACCAAAGTCAAGCAAAATCCACCTTTCATTAAAATAGTCACCTGTATTTAAAAGAAAAGCCCCTTTTTGACTTAATTTTTCCTCAAGTTCCTTTGCTATTGTTCGCATGTGTATGGAGGATTCTCCATTGCAGATAAGAAAATAATCACACATTATGGAGATATCTCTTACATCCAGCAATAAAATTTCCTGCGCTTTCTTATCCTCGGCTATTCTTGCAGCCTCTAAGGCAAGAGCATAAGATGTCAAGTCCTTTTTACCCTCCGGCTATTTATTATAACAAACTCTCTCTTCACGTCAAGAAAAACGTTACTTATCCACGCTGATAAAGTCTGTTTTTGTAAATATACTT
>DRTT01000131.1 GCA_011372105.1 Candidatus Aerophobota bacterium | reverse complement strand
GTTCTGGTATCTTTACTTTCAATTAACTTCCCTGTTTTTTAGTATATATAAGATTACGATTTTTTGCAAAAAAAATCAAGAAACCGCAGTTTTTTAGAACAATTTTTTCTTTTACTTCTTGATTTTTAAAAAATGATTGTCTATAATGGTTAGCAAGGAGAGTAAGAAAAGATGAAAAGGAAGCGTTTGGGGAAAAAGGTTATCCTTTTTGATGAAAGAAAAAAAGCCTTTATGAAAGAGAGAAAAGATGAGCTTATCAGGACACAAAAGGATTCCCCTTTATAAAGAACCTTAGTTTTTTATCAAGACCTTTTTTTATTCCTTTTCTTGCTGTGCTTTCTATTTCAAAGTTTTCTTCTTTTCCTTCAGCGATAAAAAGGAGTGCATTTTCTTGAGTTAAATCATATCTGTTGAAACTCCCGTCAATTGCGAAAGCTTGTGTTAGTCTTGCAGGTCCTCTTGCAAGTTCTCTTAAATTCTCTTTTTTTCTATTCTTCCTCATAATCTCTATCCCCTCCATAGGCTCTACAGCTCTTATCAGAACTGCCCCTGGAACATTTTCTTTTTCTGTTACGACATTTAACAAAAAATGCATCCCATAGGTAAAATAAACATATGCTGTTCCTGGCTTTTCCCACATGACAGATGATCTTTTGGTTTTCCCTCTGAAGCTGTGAGAAGCAGGATCTCCAACACCGTAATATGCTTCTGTCTCAACTATTCTACCAACAAGTCTTCCTTCAGGTAAAATCCGCACAAGAAGTTTCCCCAGGAGCTTTTTTGCCACAAGCTCTGTATCTTTTGCATAGAAACTTCGAGGAAGAGGAATAAGTTTTAGCTTTTGAGCCATTGTGTGTTTTTTTGTTTTTTTCAAATGGCGGGTTTATTTTTTCTTACCGAGAGCAAGCTTCACAGCAAATTTTATTGCTTGAATAAGACTTTCAGGACTTGCCCTCCCCTCCCCTGCTTTTCCAAAAGCTACTCCATGGTCAACAGAGGTTCTTATAATGGGAAGACCTAAAGTTACATTCACCCCGCTAATTGATTTCCATTGACCTTTTTCCGCATCCCATTCAAAACCCAAAAGTTTTAGGGGTATGTGCCCCTGGTCATGGTACATAGCAAGAGCAACATCATATTGACCACTTTTTAATTTAACAAAAGCTGTATCAGGAGGGATGGGTCCTTCAACGTCCATACCCTCCTTTTTTGCCTCTTCAATAGCAGGGATTATCTCTTTTTCCTCTTCATCTCCAAAAAGTCCTCCGTCACTTGCGTGGGGGTTAAGTCCTGGAACAAGAATTTTTGGATTTTCTATGCCAAGGTCTTTCATTGCATTGTGGGCAAGTTTTATGACTTTTAAAACTCTCTCTTTTTTTATCTTAGAAGGGACATCTTTTAAGGCGATGTGAGTTGTAACATGGACAACCTTGAAATCCCCTTCTACAAGCATCATAGCATAATCTTTTGTCCCTGTGCGATTTGCGAATATTTCAGTGTGGCCTGCATAGGGACAGCCTGCAAGGTTTATTGCTTCCTTGTGTATTGGACCTGTTACTGTTGCATCTATTTTTTTTGCCATGGTAAGATCAATTGCCTTGTAGATATAATCAAGGGAGGCTTTGCCTGTCATTTTGCTTACTTTTTTATAGACAAGTTTTTCAATATCTACATTTTCAAGGTCGTATACATCTATTGTGCCAAAGGTATATTTTCCCTGATTTATCTTCTTAACAGGATTTATTTTTAAATTTAACTTTGCTATTTTACAGGCCTCCTGCATCACTTTTGCATCTCCTATAATGAGGGGCCTGCATTCATCATATATATCTTCTCTTCCAAGAGCCTTTGCTGCTATTTCAGGTCCAATCCCCGCAGGATCTCCCATAGTGATGCCAATAAGAGGCTTAAAATTATTCAACTTTTACCTCCTTGTCTTTTTGTTTGTAGTACTCCTCTTTTAGATATTTTACCGCTTTTATAAGAACATCCTCTCCTCCAAATCCACCTGCCTTTGTTACAACAGGTAGTCCCTCAAAGGGGCCTCCTTTAAAAATGCCTGCAGGAATCAAAAAATCAATGTCCTTTTTTACCTCCACACCTTTTGTTTCTAACTTATTCATTACCGATAAAGCTGTGCTTCCTCCTGTAAGTATTAGACCGCACAATTTACAACTTTTTACTATTTCAGCAGTGAGATTGCCAAGAAGTTCGCTTATCTTTTTTCTGAAAAGTTTGTTCTGATATATTTTACACTCCTTTGGGGGAGTGGCAAGAATTAAAGTACACCCTTTTCTCAAGATTTCTCTTGCTGGTTTGATATATTTTTCTTTTTTTTCATTTTCTGTAAATATTCCGGATAAATCAAGTTCAATATATTCTACACTTTCTTTTTCTCTAAGTTTTTCCACCTGTTTGCGGGTAATTTTGTTAAGAGAACCGCATACTACAAGGCAGGGTGGAGAAAGAGGAATTTCCTCCTTTTTCTCCGGGAAAAACTGGTAGAAAAGACCAGATGAGCCCACAGGGATAATACCTACATTAACGTTTAATATAGCTTCCTTTATATTGTACAGGTCTTCATCTGTGCAAGCATCACTTAAGAGAATTTTAACACCTTTTTCGTGGTAAAATTCTATACTGTCTATTATTTTCTCAGGTCCTTTTTCCACTGTAGCAATGGGGATTCTTCCAGTCCTGTATTTACTTTTTTCAGAAAAAAGAGCGAGAAGGTAGGAGCTTTGGAGATTACTAAAAGTTCCTTTTGCGTAATAACTTCTAACAACAGGTAGCCGGTTTACGAGATGATACCCTCCTACTGTTATTCTTTCAAGTCTTGGCAGGGCGGGAGCAAAAAGAATAGCATCACAGCACTTTAAATCAAGAATTGCTTCAATCTCTTCCACCAGGTTCCCTCGGAGGGTTGAATCTATCTTTTTGTAAATTAGCCTATCTTTTATACCGGGGAAAGTTTCAAGAAAGTATTTTGTTTTGCTGTAGGCATTCTGCGGGTTTAAACTGCGAGTATTAAGATTAATAACAATTCCCTCATATTCTGAAGTTAATCTCTCGATATCATCCTTTTCCAATCCCTCGTTTATTACCAGAGATTTTTTATTATTTTCAGCAAGAATTGAACCAATCTCCCCTGCCCCCGTCAGGTCATCTGCGATTGCCGCCACCTGTTCTTTACGGTAATCTCTTATTTTAAGCATTGAATACCTTAAAACGCTTTTTCATAGATTTTTCTAATCTCTGAGACTCCAAGTTCTCGTGGATTATTATCAAGAAGTCTTTTTACTTCGGAAGCAAGGTCTGTTAGCCTGGGAATATCCTCCTTTTCTATCCCTACATCTCTAAGTCTTGAGGGAATTGGCATATCTTCAACCAGTTTTTTTATTGCCGATACTGCTTTTATTGCTGCTTCTTCTGGGGATAGATTTTTCGTGTTTTCTCCCATCTTTTCAGCTACTTGAGCAAACTTGTGAATACATGCTGGCATGTTAAATTCGCTGACCCAGGGCAACATTATAGCATTAGCCAGACCATGAGGTATTCCAAATGTCCCACCAAGAGGATAAGCAAGAGCATGTACTCCTCCAGTCCCTGAATTCGTAATAGCTATTCCACCCAATAAGCTACCAAGAGCTAATTTGTCTCTTGCCTGTTTATTATCCGGGTTTTTTATAACTTCTCTTAAGTTTTGAGCGATAAGCCCTATAGCTTCTAAGGCTATAATGTCTGTTAATGGAGATGCTTTTTTGCATATGTAACATTCAAAAGCGTGGGTGAAAGCATCAAGCCCTGTAAATGCTGTAACTTTTGGAGGAAGGGTGTCTGTAAAAGAAGGGTCAACTATAGCAACATCTGGTAAAAGGTATGTACTTACGACAGCCTGTTTAAGTTTTATGGATTTGTTTGTAACGATAGCATTAGGAGTTGCCTCTGCTCCAGTTCCTGCTGTTGTTGGAAGTAAGATTACTGGAAGCCCTTTACCTGGCACCTTCTCTGTACCTATATAATCACAAACTTTCCCCCCGTACTTGAGTAAAATAGCAACCACTTTAGCAGCGTCCATACAGCTTCCTCCACCCAGTCCTACTATTACTTCGGGGCTTTCTTCTCTTACTGCTCTGACACAATTTTCAATCATGTCAATGTCTGGTTCCCCCTCAATTTCATCAAATAAATTAACCTCCAGATTAGCAGATCGAATTGATTGGACAATTTTTTCTGCAATTCCCACATTAACAATGTTCTTGTCAGTAATTATCGAAACCTTGCGAGCACCAAGTTGCTTTGCTCTTGGTCCTGTATCTTTACTTGTTCCTCTGCCAAAGATTGTAACTCCCGGAGCACGAAAAGAAAAAGTTTTTATTTCCATTTATAAGATCCTTGAGTTATATTTTACTCTTTACTCTTTTAAAAATTCTACCGCCTTTAGTGCTTTTTCAAGTTTTTGTCTTTCCTCTTCTTTTAAGGGCAAAATAGGAGGTCTAACGTTACTATGTGATATTATACCCATCATTTTCATAGCTTCTTTTACATAACTTATATAGCGAGAGCTATCACCGTCTTTTCTCCACCATATAGTTTTAAAAAGAGGCATAAGGTCAGAGTGAATTTTCTTTGCTTTTTCATAATCTCCTCTACTCTCTGCCTCATACATACTGAGAGCAGTTTTAGGTGCAAAATTAGCAAGTGCAGATACAACTCCTTTAACTCCTATAAAGGAAGCAAAAGGTTCATTTCTTTCTCCACTGCCATTTATTACATTTACCTTATCTCCTATTTCTTTAACCACCTGAATTAATTTGCTAATAAGGGGGGTATTTTCTTTAAAACCCACAATGTTATCAATCTCAATAAGTTTTTTTAACACAGAGAGAGGAATATCTACTTGAGAAGCAAAATGATTGTTGTAAACCGTAATGCCAAGCTTTGTAGCTTTTGCAATAGTCTTATAATGCTCAATAATCACTTCCTCGGTTGGAGCCCAATAATAGGGAGGACTAATCATAGCCCCGCTTGCACCAACTGATTCTGCGTGTTTGACAAGCTCTATAACCTTTAAAGTGCTTGTGTGGTTACATCCTGCTATGATCGGAACTTCTCCTCTTGCCTCTTCTACTATGACTTCAAGAATTTTCTTTCTCTCTTCTATGGTTAGCATGGGGCATTCTCCCGTGCTTCCCGTAGAGATAATGACTCCTCGTCCTTCTTTTATTCCATTGTCTACAATAAACCTGACCTGCCTTCTTAAGCTATCAATGTCTACATTTAGCTTTTCGTCAAAGGGAGTTACCATCACCACACAAACGCCTTTTAAAACCCTTTTTAACCTCTCTATTTCCATTCTCTACTCCTTTATTTTTTCTTTTATGGCCTGGATTGGATTAACCAATCCAGGCCACTTTCCTTTGAATTTTTAACCTTTTTTACTCCTGATGAGTTCAAGAGCTTCCTTTTTCGCTTCTTCAGCCAGAGTCTCTATATCTTTTATCCCATACATCATCTTTTCACACATTGCCTGAATTATCTCCTCTGTCTCCGGATACTTATAGTTAACCAGAGCATCATCTCTCATCCTTACATAAGGTTCGACAGACCTGTACCATTCTGCAATTTGCCTTGAGTAGATACCTTCCTTTAAGAGCTCCTCGGTTAA
Organism: Candidatus Aerophobota bacterium; assembly: GCA_011372105.1. The sequence goes on along the minus strand of DRTT01000131.1, from coordinate 3,209 downwards.
ACCTCTTATTGTTGGGAAGTATTTTGAATCTCTCATTATTTTCTTTGCTCCCCAATCTGTACAGCAAAGTTCAATCCAAGCCCAAGCTGCTGCAGGATGAGGGGCATTTTTTGTAATGACGTGAGTCCAATCCCACGAGAATTCAAAAGGTTCTTTTCCTGGGGCAACAAGTGTAAAGGTTCCCCATTTATCTTCTCCTACGAGGTTAGGAGCATTGGCTGGAAAAGCGCGAGGTTCATGCATTGCTTCTATAATCATTGACACCTTTTCCTGCCAGAATAGTCTTTCTTTTTGTTTAAAACCTGACACTCCAGGGTTTGGACGAGGGCTGTATCCCTGTCTGTAAATATTCACATACCATTTAAAGGCTTCAATAGCTTCAGGAGAGGTCCACATAGGAGTTTCATAGTCATCTGACCACCAGCGTCCACCATTTTGATAGAGTATGTAGGAAAAACCGTTTTTATCCCAGGTAGTTGCTATACAGGTGGGATAATACCCTTCTTCTCCAGCAAATGCAGCTTTAAGTTTTTTCAAAATTTGCATATATTCATTCCAGTCAACTCTGGCACTTGGCTCATAAAAGGGTAATCCAGCTTTTTTAAAGTGTTTTTTGTTATAGAAGACCTGTTGCAGAATGAACTGTCCCTCAGGAATTCCATACTGTCTCCCATTATGTTTCCCCAGAGCCAAAGAGGCAGGATTAAAATCCAAGCTGCGGGGCCAGTGTTTTACAACTTCTGTCAAATCCATAAACATACCTCTTTCAGCAAGAGCACCAAGTCTATACATGCTTCGTGGAAGATCAGGGGGATTGCCTGCTGCAACATCAGTGAGAAGCTTTCTTTCCATTTCAGAACAGGGAACTCCTATGGGCTTAACCTGTATATTTGGAAACATTTGTTCAAAGACTTTTTTAAGTTCACTGTACCAGGGCATAATCACCCAATCGGTATCGTCGTAGATTCTGAGGTCGTATTTGGACTTGGTATCAACAGGGCCAAATAAGGAATATGTACTTGCAAAACAAATACCACTTAGTGAAAGTATGAGGAAAACCAAGGTAACCACTCTCACTAATCTTTTTATCCGCATAAATTCCTCCTTTTAGCTTATTTACTTAATTCTTTGTCTATATTTTTTATTGACCATCACCTCCTTTTTCTCTCCCTTTCCCCAATTAAATTAAGGGAGGTAGGTGTTAAAACTTCAATCCTGTCATTGCTATACCCTTCAGGTAGTATCTTTGCAGGAATATAAAAAGAATTATTGCTGGTAGTGCCGAAAGTACCGCTCCACACATTAAGATTCTGTAATCAGTAAAAACAGTACCCCGCATATACACAAGCCCTATGGTAACTACCCTCATTTCTTTGGAACTTGTAACTATTAATGGCCACAGAAAAAGATTCCAGCTAAAAATAAACATGAATATAAATACAGTCAAAAGTGCTGGCACCGCATTGGGTAAAATAACATGCCAGTATCTTTGCCATACAGATGCACCATCTATTTTAGCCGCTTCTTCCAATTCCATCGGTATAGTTAAAAAATACTGTCTTAAGAGAAAGGTAGAGGCAGATCCTGCTATATATGGACCTATCAGACCTTGATAAGTGTCTATCCATCTAAATGTTCTTACAATGATAAATCTGGGGATAAGCGTTGCTACTATTGGAATTAACAAACTTACCATCGCTATAGTAAACAACACATCTCTTCCAGGAAACTTAAGGCGGGAAAAACCATAAGCTGCTAAGGAACCAATAACAAGATTTCCAGCGGTTACACAGATAGCTACTATAAAGCTGTTAAGAAGATATAAAGCAAAGGGATCAGCGTAATAGCCCTGAGCTGTTATTGCTCCTCTTGGATTTAAGACGTTTTTGTAGACTTCTAACGTTGGTGGAGTAGGTATCCATTGAGGAGTCTTTGCAAAAACATCTTCTGGAAGTTTAAGTGAGGTGGAAACTGCCCACAAAAAAGGAGCCAAAAATATGAATGAAATAATTCCCAGTATTACATACATTGCTATCTTTTTTAAAAGATTATAATGAGAATAACTGAGCATCTTACTCTCCTTTTGTTATTATCATTAACCCTCTGCTGGTTTTAGATACTTAAATTGTATGTACATTATAATCATCAGTATGACGCATAATGTCATGGAAATTGCACTTGCATAACCCATCTGGTAATTTTCAAATGCCATATTATATGTTCGCAGAAGTAAAACATCGGTAGAACCGTATGGTCCTCCTCCTGTTAAAACATAAATTGGGGTAAAAGCTTGACTAACCACTATCATGGACATTACAAGGACATATAACATCATGGGTCGAACAAGGGGTAAGGTTATATGCCAGAAACTTTTAAATCCTGTAGCTCCATCTATTTTAGCTGCTTCATAATATATCTCTGGGATACTTTGAAGTCCTATAAAAAATATAACTGCATTGTAGCCTGTTAGTCTCCAGGAGGACATCATAATTATAGAAAACATTGCCCATTTTGGGGTGCTAAGCCAGTGTATTGGTGAAAACCCTAATTTTGTCAGGTAGTAATTGATTAGCCCCCCTTCCTCAAGCATCCACATCCACATATACCCCCCTGCTGATTCAGAGATAATGTAGGGAATAAATATTGCTGTTAAGAAGATAGTTCGACCTTTCACGTCTAATCCTTTAAATAAAGTGGCAAGAAGTAAAGCAGCTGAGATAGAGATTACCAGTACTCCTCCAATATAAAGAAAAGTATGGTAAAATGCAGCCCAGTATTTTTCAGAATGAGCAAGTCTTATATAATTTTTAAGACCCACAAATTCTGGAGAAGAGATAAGGTCCCATTTGAAAAAACTGAGCACACTAAGGTATGCCATTGGAAATATTTTCCAAACAGCAAGATAAATTATAAATGGTAAAAGAAACACATATCCTACGTATTCCACTCCTAACCTTCGTTTCTTTTTTCTTAGTGTGAAGTTGCTCATTTTTACCCCAACTTATATATTTTTGAGATTAGAATTTGCTTTTATCATTCTTGCAGAGGAAGGAGCAAAATTTGTGCCAAAATAAGAATTAATTACAAAAAAGCGGTATTTAAAGATTTTTCGATAGATAAATTAATAAACAAAATGTTAACAATTAAGCTCTTTTGTTAAAAAAATAAACAAAACGTTCTTTTTTTGAACAACATTAAATCGCCATATT
>DRTT01000112.1 GCA_011372105.1 Candidatus Aerophobota bacterium | reverse complement strand
TCTCAAGGCAACATTTCCGGGAGGGTCTATTACAGGTGCCCCTAAGATAAGGGCTATGGAAATTATAGATGAGCTGGAACCAACAAAAAGGAGCATCTACACAGGGGCTCTTGGTTATTTTGGTTTTAACAGGACCATGGATCTTAATATTGTTATCAGGACATTTTTAATAAAGAAAAACAAGGCTTTCTTCCAGGTGGGAGGAGGAATAGTTGCAGATTCAGACCCTGAGAAAGAATATCAGGAGACTCTTGACAAGGCAAAGGCTCTTATTTTGTCTCTTTACAGGGGTAATGATGGGTTATAAGGTTTTTATTAACGGTGAATTTGTTGAGGAAAAGAACGCTAAATTTTTCATAGATGATGTTGGTTTTTTATTTGGATACGGGATATTTGAGACAATGCGATCCTTTAAGGGGTATATCTACAGGTTGGAAGACCATGTGGAAAGACTTTTAGATTCAGCAAGTTTTTTTAATATACCCTTTTCTCTTTCTAAGGAAGAGATTTGTAAGCAGGTTTACAAAACTTTAAACCTTAACCTTCTTAAAGACGCCTATATAAAAATAATTTTATCAGGTGGACTTTATTCAGGTAAACTGGGAAGTCCTTTAAAAGGTAGGTCACTTTTTATTATAAGAGTTTTACCTCTTGAGTCTTTTTCAGACAGAGTTTACACAGAAGGAGTTAAGGCAACATTCTCCTCAATAAGAAGGAGTCCCTTTTCTCCTGTGGTAAAGCACAAAACTTTGAATTTTATGGAAAATCTTTTTGCCAGGAAAGAGGCAGAAAGTAAAGGCTTTCAGGAGGCTATTTTCTTAAATACCGAAGGCAACTTATGCGAAGGTTCCATAACTAACCTTTTTATAGTGAAGAAAAAAAAGGTTATCACTCCTTCCCTGTCCTCAGGAATTCTTCCCGGAATTACTCGCAAGGCAGTGATTGAGATCTGTGCAAGACTATCTTTGGTTTGCGAGGAGAAAAGTGTAAAACCAGAAGAGCTTTTTAAGGCAGATGAAGCTTTTTTAACAAACTCTTTGCGGGGAATTTTACCTCTTATTGAGGTGGATTTTAAAAAAATAGGAGAAGGAAAACCAGGGGAAGTGACTCAACTTTTAATGAAAGAGTATGAAAAGGAGATTCTCAGCAAAGCAAATTTTCCAAGGTTTCTTTGAGCTGGAGAGCATTAGCCACCGCATAAGCATTGTAGTCATTGTTAAAGTAAATGTACACTTTTTTTACTCCCTGTGTTGAAAAGTTTTTTATTTTCTCTGCCCATTTTAAAATTTCTTCTTCTGAATAACAGGAGCCATAGAGAATTTCCTTTCCATGGAATCTGATATAAGCTATATCAGAGGTTATTTCTATAATCTCAGGAAGGTTTGGCATGCTGACGATACAGTAGGCCATCCTGTATTTTTTTAAAATCGAGAATGCATCAGAAGTAAACCAGCTTTCATTCCTGAACTCCACTGCTTGGTCGAGATTGGAGGGAAGTTTTCCAAGGAAATCTTCTAAAAGATTTAGATTACATTTTAGAGAAGGAGGGAATTGATAAAGTATAGCTCCCAGATTTTTTTCAAGAGGAGATATTCGGGTAAAGAAAGTTTCAATATCCTGTTTTACATCTTTTAGTTTCTTAAGATGAGTTATCCGGCGCCACATTTTTAAGGTAAATTTGAAGGTGGGTGGGGCTTTTTTAGCCCACCCTTTAACCATATTAGGAAAGGGAAGTCTATAGAAGGATGAATTAATTTCAACACTATTAAAAAACTTTGCATAATAATTAAACCATCTGCTTTTGTCCAGACTTTCAGGGTAAAATCTTCCCCTCCAGTGTTCATACCACCAACCTGATGTTCCAATTATTATTTCCATATCAACTTACCTTTTTTATTTTACCTTTAATTTGCAAAAGAGCAAATTATCCTGGGTTAAGTTAAGTATTGTCAGGGTTTTAAATAAATAAATTCTTGCTGGTATTGACAGTAAAATGTGTATGACTATAATACTACTTGCAGAAAAGAGGGGAGGTGCGTTTTTAAAAAACAGGGTAAAATAAGGTATTTTTAGAGAGATAAAGGCACAAAGACGTGCCAAAGTCAAAAGAAAGACGGAGGCGTCTTTCCTTCTCAAAGGAGAGGGAAAGGCGCCTTTTATTTTATATTAATAATTAAAAGGAGGGGATTGTGAATCTGCGAAGGCCCAATGCCAATGAGGCCACAGGAACCTTTAACAGGTCAAGAGACGTTGTCCCTCTGTCAGGTCTTTGCACCGTCTGTGTTGATGGGTGTCAGGGAGGATGCGAGATATGGCTTGCTTCTTTTAGAGGTCGTGAGGTTATCTATCCTGGGCCATATGGAGAGGTAACCGCAGGTGCAAATAAAAACTATCCTGTGGATTACTCCCATATTAATATCCAGGGTTACGCTACCGGAGCAAAGGGCTTGCCAGAAGAGGTTGAAGCTGGACCTGACACAGCTGTTTTTCATAGTGTGAATACCGAGACAGAATATGGGTGGGAAAAGAAGGTTAAAATGCGTCTTCCTATTTTTACAGGAGCCCTGGGTTCAACAGAAATAGCAAGGAAAAATTGGGAACACTTTGCAGTTGGAGCTGCTATTTCAGGTATTACACTTGTGTGTGGTGAAAATGTCTGCGGGGTTGACCCTGAGCTTGAGCTTACCTCTGAGGGTAAGGTTAAAAAATCCCCAGAGATGGATCGGAGAATAGGGATTTATAAACGTTTTCATGAAGGATATGGAGAGATTCTGGTTCAGATGAATGTGGAGGATACAAGACTTGGAGTGGCAGAGTATGTTCTGGAAAAGCATGGGCTTGAGACCATTGAGTTGAAATGGGGTCAGGGTGCAAAAAGCATAGGTGGAGAAATAAAGGTTGACAGTCTTGAAAAAGCCCTGGAACTTAAGAAAAGGGGGTATATTGTCCTTCCTGATCCAACTCTTTCCTCTGTTCAGAGAGCATTTAAGGAGGGAGAATTTAAACAGTTTGAAAGACACTCTCGTCTGGGTTTCGTTGAGCGGGATACATTCCTGAAAGAAATTGAGCGTCTGCGCAAGCTCGGGTTTAAGAGAATAACCTTAAAGACAGGAGCCTATTCTGCAAAGGAACTTGTCATGGCTTTGCGCTGGGGAGCAGAGGCAAAGCTTGATCTTATTACCATAGATGGAGCACCCGGTGGGACAGGAATGAGTCCCTGGGCAATGATGAATGAGTGGGGTATTCCAACTTTTTATCTTCAGTCTCTTGCCCACAGGTTTTGTAAGAGGCTTACAGAAAGAGGAATAAGAGTTCCGGATATTGCAATAGCTGGGGGATTTTCCACAGAAGATGGTGTATTTAAGGCAATTGCTATGGGTAGCCCTTATGTGAAGGCTGTTTGTATGGGAAGGGCTTTAATGATACCCGGTATGGTAGGAAAAAATATTAAAAAATGGTATGAAGAGGGAAGTCTGCCAAAGAGAGTTTCAAGATATGGAACAAAGCCAGAGGAGATATTTGTGTGCTATGAGGAGCTAAGGGAAAAATACGGCAAGGAGATGGAAAATATCCCTTGGGGTGCAATAGGTATTTACACTTTCTGTCAGAAATTTAAAATCGGGCTCCAGCAGCTTATGGCAGGTAGCAGAAACTTCAGTATTTCCACAATTTCTCGTCAGGACCTTATGGCTCTAACAGAGGAGGCAGCAAAAATATCCGGGATCCCTTATGTCATGGATGCCTATAGAGAGGAGGCTGAGAAAATTTTAGAAGAATAAGATAACCTCCGATTTGCTCTAAAAACATTGCACATCCAAAAAAGAAGTTTATTAAAAGAGGTTTATTAATAAAAGACAGGGGTGTCTTCCAGAGGCGGAGACACCCTCTTTTTACCTCTCTCAAATCTTCAGGAAACTCTCGCATTTTTCGTCCTGAGAAAGAGCGAAAATTGGTTAAAAATTTATTTTTGCTAAAATATTAACAAAAAATAAGAGCTTTTTATTATGTTTGATTTTTTCTTTTTAGTAGCATTTGGTGCAGGACTTTTATCTTTTCTCTCTCCCTGCATTTTACCTCTCATACCATCTTATCTTTCTTTTATTACAGGGGTATCTGTTTTTGATCTTGTTGAAGATTCCAGAGGCTTTTCCCTGAAAAAGAAAGCTCTTATAAGTTCTTTTTTATTTGTACTGGGTTTTTCAACTATCTTTGTAGGATTGGGAGCAAGTGCTTCTTTTGTGGGGAAGACTTTACAGAGATATCAAATTCTTATTTCCCGCATTGGAGGGTTTTTTATAATAATAATGGGTTTTTATCTCATGGGGCTTTTAAAAATATCTTTTCTTGATAAAGAAAAAAGAATACATCTTGAAAGGCTTCCCTTAGGCTGGTGGGGAGCTTTCTTTGCAGGAGCTGTTTTTGCGGCTGGATGGACACCCTGTGTTGGTCCCATTCTTGGTTCAATCCTTTTTTATGCAAGCACGACCTCTTCTTTAGCCAAAGGGATTGTTCTTTTAAGCTTTTACTCTGCAGGTCTTGCTGTTCCCTTTATTATTTCGTCTTTTGCTTTAGGTTTTTTTCTTGAGCACTACAAAAGATTTAAGAAATACATGAGGGTTGTGTCATTTATAAGTGGAGGACTTCTCATAGTTATGGGTGTGCTTTTAATTTTTGGTATTTTTCCCTATCTTGGATTTTTCCTGTCAAAATAAATAAGGGAGGTTTTTGATGAAAAAAATAAAAATTTTGGTAATTTTCTTAATGGTGGTTTTTGTTTTCTCAGGGGGTTTTCTCTTTTTGGCAGAAAAGGCTTTATCGTCTCAGGAGCAGGATGAAAAAGAAAAGGTGGTGCTTCCTGAAAAGTAGCTTAAAGAAGCCTTTGAAGCTTTAGGAATAAGAGTGGTTGAACCATCCCTGCCTCTCGAGGATTTTACCCTGGAGGATTTGAAGGGAGAAAAAGTGGATACAAAGTCTCTGAGGGGGAAATTTTTATGGTTGAATTTCTGGGCGACCTGGTGTCCTCCCTGCAGAATGGAAATGCCTTCCATGCAGAAAATATGGGAGGATTTTGGAGGGAAAAATTTTGTGCTTCTTGCCATAAACTTAAGGGAAGATAAGGATAAAGTTTTATCATTTGTGACAGAAAATGGATACACCTTTCCCGTAGTTCTTGACAGCAGTGGAGAGGTGGGAATGACCTATGGAGTTAGAGCTATTCCCTCTAATTTATTTGTGAGTCCCGAAGGTGAGATTATAGGTGCTGCAGTAGGAGCAAGGGATTGGGAAAATGAGAAATTTTACGGATTATTGAGAGAAATTTCTCTTTCAAATGGAAAAACCGGAGAAAAGGGCTAAGCTGTTATAACCTCGTATATTTTTTTTCCTATCACCTCCTGCGAGTAAACTCTTTTCACAACTTCTTTGTTTCTCTGAACAAGTTTTTTCCTTCTTTTTTCATCAAATAGCTTTAAAGTTGCGAGAATAGAGGTTTCATTACTCTCAATAAACCTTTCAACATACGCCGGGTCATCCAGTTTGAGTATTCTGGAAAGTCTTTCTTCAAGAGCCTCATCTGGATCCTTTTTTTCCTTTCCTATATCTTTGAAGTCTCTTCCTTCAACCAGCAAAGCAGTATAAAGATGTCCTAATTTCATCCCTGCAGCTTGAAAATCAGGAGTAATAGCAGGGATATTTCTTCCTATAACCGCTCTTTCAAGAATCCAGGGCTCTATGTAAACAAATCCAAATCCTTCGAGAATACTTGTTGTGATTACAAGTTCTGCTATTCTGTAGGCATCTCCAATACCATACTTTATTATTTTGTTTTTATCCTGAGGGTCATATTTTCTCTCCCATGAGACAAGTTCTTCAATACCTATTGTTGCAGGCAGGTTATATCTTTTTACAAATTCTATAAGTTTTTGCGCATATCGTGCATCCTCTCCTTCTTTTGGTTTAACACTTACAATTAGGTGGAACTTTTCTTTCAGTCTGGGGGAATTAGGTAGCTTTACTTTGGAGAGAGAATTAAAAAACTTTGTCAGAAAGATAGCTTCCTCCACATTTTTTCTTCGCACGCACCTCACAGGGTAGAAAATAAATTTTACAGAAGGGGAAAGCTTTTCTCTTTCAATTATCTTTTTTCTCAGCTCCTCACTCCTGTTATCAGGTGGAATAATGGATTCGTCCACCGAATGAGGTATATAATAAATGTTTTTTTCCTCTATTCCGTGTTCTATCAACCTCCACCAGTCATAGCGGTTTATAACTATATATTTTATATTGGGAAAGGCAGGGTAGAGGATAGAGTGCCAATCAGGGACTATTCCAAATCGACTGTAGTGAAATTTTTTTACATTGCGAAAGTTTTCCGGGCGCTGTTGAACAAAGTCATGAAAGCGATAGATAAATTTTTTGTTTTCTCTTGCAGCGAAGCTGTATTGAGTGTAAAGATAAAAAGCATAAGTTACAGCAGGATGAATTCCTATTCCAAGATTTTCAGCGATAACAACATCCATATCAGAGAGTTTCTCAATAAGAGTTTCAGCGATATTTGTCCCCTGCCACATGTAATCGTGCACCTGTTGCTCGGAAATGGGTTTCCCCCCAAATTGCTTTACTGCCTCTTGTGGATCAAACTCTTTTATTTCTCTGTATTCAAGAGAGGCAGGTTTTGGAGTTATAAACTCTCTGTAATCTTTTGCCAGCTTACCAAAGAGAGTGATTTTCAAATCTGGACATATTTTTAAAAGAGCTTTAACATTACGTGATATCACCATGTTTACCCCATCCTGGAAGCCTATACCGTAGTGACCTATACCAAGGTGAAGTCTTTTTTTCATAAAGTCGCCTCTTTTTTCAAGTCTTTTAAACTCTTTTTTTCACGAATTAACTTTTCGTAGAGCTTTATATGTTTTTTGGCCACAATGCTCCAGCCTATTTTTTCCTTCACGTACCTTAAAGCTTTTTGGGAAAGCTTTTCTCTCAGGGTATCATCTTTTATGAGGGTAACTATGGCTTTCCTCAGTTCCTCGTTATCATCTGGTGGGACAAGTATTCCACCTCCGCTTGCTTCAATTTCTGCCTTCAAGCCTTCAAGAGAGGAAGCAACCGCCGGAACTCCAAGAGAAAAGGAATGGGCAAGGGTCCCACTTTGAGAGATAAAGGTGTAGGGAAGGACTGCAACATCAAAAGAGGCCACTACTTTCTCGTATTCCTCGGGAGAAAAATTTTTTATTATCACCTTTATTTTATCTTTATTTTTGCATTTTTCTACAAGAGATAAAAGTTTTCTCTTGTATTCTTTCTGAACCTTCTCACCTTCTCTTGCCTCTCCTGCAAGAATAAGATAGGTGTCAGATCCTGTTTTCTTTGAAATAGAGTCCCACATATTTATCACTCTGTGAAATCCTTTGGTGGGTGTAAACCACCCTATCATTCCTATAATTTTTTTCCCTTCAAGTCCTAAAGCTCTTTTTGCATCTTCTCTGGAAAAAGATATATTTTCCTTTGCTCCGTGAGGTATGATATAAAAATTATCTATTATTCTACCAAGATTTACATGGAGGGCTAACCACTGATGGTATTCGTGGACTATGCCTGCATTGATGACTCTCTGGATTATATCCAAAAACGTTTTTCTCTCTTTTCCAAGTTCAGAATACACAGAATGAAAAGTTACAACGATTGGAAAGTTTTCCTCAATTCTCCAGCGAAAAAGAGGTCTGAAAAGCCCCGCAGACCAGTCAGCATCTACAGAGTAAAGTCCGTATTCATGCTGAATATGCAAAATATCAGGATTTATCTGTTTTACCTTAAGATAGAGTTTATCCTGCCAGTCAGTTTCTTTCAGATTTATTACAGGATAAACGTTTTTCTCTCCAGGTTTTCCTCCATCTGTATGGCAGATGATGTGAACCTCAACTCCTTCTTTTTTAATAGCCTCCACAAGTTCTAAGGAATAGGTGGCTATTCCACAGGGACGAGGTGGCCAGCTTGAAATCCAGGCTATTTTCATTTTTCTCTTCCTTTTTTGATGAAAATTCTATAAGAAGAAAGGTTTGTGTCAACTTAGCTTATCCTTTATATTTCTTTATTGACGCAAAGCGAGCAATTTAGTAAAATAATACCAAAAACTCCAGGAGATATCATGCCAAAAATTAGAACAGCTCTTGTTAGTGTGTGGGACAAAACAGGGATTGTCGGTTTTGTAAGGGAACTTTCAGGTATGGGTGTTGAGATAATTTCAACCGGTGGAACAAGCAGACTTTTAAAGGAAGCACAGATACCTGTAAAGGAGGTTTCGGATTACACGGGCGCAGAGGAGATGATAGGAGGAAGAGTTAAGACCTTGCATCCGAAAATCCACGCAGGGATTTTGGCTTTGAGAGAGAACCCTGAGCAAATGAGAGAGATAGAAGAAAAAGGTATAAAACCCATTGATATGGTGGTTGTGAATTTTTACCCATTTTTAGAGGTTATAAAAAAAGAGGGTATTTTATTTGAAGAGACTCTGGAAAGTATAGATATAGGTGGTCCCTGTATGTTGAGGGCTGGGGCGAAAAATTTTAAAAATGTGGCAGTTATCTCAAGTCCCGAGCAGTACCCTTCTGTTATTGAGGAACTTAAGAATAATAAGGGATATTTAAGTGAGGAAACATGTCTCAGGCTTGCTTTGAGAGCTTTTGAAGTTACAAGTTTTTATGATGCGGCTATAGCAGAATATTTTGCAAGAAGGGCTCAGATTAGATTTCCCTCCATTTTAAATCTTTCTTTTGAGAAGGTTTTAGATTTAAGATATGGAGAAAATCCTCATCAAAAGGCAGCCTTTTATCGCCGGTGGAGCGCTTGCAGAGGGACACTTCCTCTTGCAGAGAAATTAGGAGGAAAAGAGGTTTCTTTTAACAACCTTCTTGATTTCGAAGCTGCTTTAAAGATTGCAAGAGAGATGGATGAGCCTTTTGTTGTTGTCATAAAACACAACAACCCTTGCGGGGCTGCAGAGGGAGAAAGTCTTGCTCAGGCTTGCCAGAAAGCATTTGAGGGAGACCCTGTTTCTGCTTTTGGAAGTATAGTTGGTTTGAACAGAGAAGTGAATGTTGAGACAGCGTCTGTTATTACAGCTCCGGACAACTTTGTTGAGGGGATTATTGCCCCAGGTTATACTCAAGATGCTTTAAAGATGCTTAAAGAAAGACAGCCCTGGGGTAAAAGGCTTATAATCTTAAAAGTAGACCCTTTTAAAT
>DRTT01000168.1 GCA_011372105.1 Candidatus Aerophobota bacterium | reverse complement strand
TGAACTGAGAGCAAGAATACGCAGGCTTCATGATGATCTTGGTCTTACCACCATTTACGTTACACATGACCAGGCAGAAGCCATTGCTCTCTGTGATAGGCTGGTTGTTATGTATCAGGCTGAGCTTCAGCAAATAGGGACAGTTGAGGAGATATGGAACAAACCCGCAAATCGCTTTGTGGCATACTTTATAGGGGAACCTGCCATGAATTTTATTGAAGGGCAGGTTGAGGACTTACAAACTGTTTTTATTCCAACACCTGGAGGAAAAAGAAGTTTTAAATTCAAAGGAGAGATAGATCCAAAATATGTAGGTGCAAAGATTACAATTGGTGTTCGTCCTCAGCAAATTAGTGTATATAGAAATAAAAAAGAGGAAAATGTCATTGCAGGGTCAGTTAGAATTATTGAGTTTCAGGGAGATAAAACGGTTTTAACAGTGGACCTTGCAGATGAAAACAAAACGCAGGCTAAGGCTGTTGTTCCTGCCCGTGAGAAGTTCAATAAAGGTGATACTATCTGGTTTCACTTTGCTCCTGAAATTATCCATCTTTTTGATGGAGATACCCCCATAATTAAAAGGTGATTTTTTTCAGGTTTTCTAAGAGAGTTTATCTTTTAAATTTTTCCGGGGGCACATAATCTCCAAATTTCTTTTGAGCAGCTAAAAGTCTTTCCTTTTGTTCTTCCAGAACTTCAAATAACAAAGGTGGGGTATCAGGGATTTTTGTGTAAATTTTTTTTATTCTTTCAATTTTTGCAAGATTTTCAGGAATTCTCAAGGTAAACTGCCTTACATAATTTTTCTCAGGGTAGTCTTTATTCAGGACCTTTTTAAAAAGTTCCTTTAAATCTTTGTATTCTGGTATAAGTCCTGTTGGAGTCTTAATTGCATCAACATCTCTGTGAACGCGAAGTTCCATCCATTTAAGCCATACTCTTTTGTCGGCAACATCATTTAGAAAGCTGCCTTTTTCATCCTTTAAGAAGTAATTTACACCAAAAATAAGAGGGGGTTCCTTTAAAGAAAATCCAAAATTAATATTATCTTCAATATATTTACCAATGGGAATTGAAAGAAAATCCAGATTGGACATAGGGTTGTGTTTTCTTATACCTTCTTTTCCAAGAGTTGCAGCGGTTGTTTCTGACTCAAGGGATGCTCCCTTTGTTATAATTCCGTGCACCCAATCAAAGGATTCTTCAACTGGAGGCCAGGTATCAGAATCCCTTCCTCCATAGATTATACCCTTTATCAAAACTCCTTCCGGATTTTCCACCTGTGGGTCCATATTCTCAAGAAGTCTTAGTTCTAAGGTAAATCTTGCATTGGGATGGGAAGGAGGAATTTCTCTTCCCTCAGCATCCTTTTTTCCCTTCCACCACCTGCCAGAGAAATTATACCCTCTATCAGGAACTTCTCCATCTTTTCCCATCCAGTAGGCCTTTTTGTCTTCTGTTACGAGGATATTGGAGAAAATAACATCTCCCGGTGAATTAAGAGCTTTCCATAAAAGGGGGTCATCTTTTGAATTTATCCCTTTTATTATTCCAAATATCCCTTTTTCAACATTAACTGCCCTCACTTTACCTTCTTTTCTTCTTAAAAAAGCTATATCATCCCCAACTATACTTTCCCCCTGCACCATTGAGGTTGATGTTTTGCCGCAGAGAGAGGGAAAGGCTCCTGCAAAGTAACTTACTCTACTCTTTGGGCCATGCACTCCCATAATAAACATGTGCTCTGTCAACCATCCTTCTTTTGAGGCAAGGTTTATTGAAAGGCGCATGGCAAGTTTTTTAAGACCTATGGTGTTTCCTCCATATTGGGTGTTGACGCTATAGACGGTGTTATCCTGAGTATCAATGTAGATTCTGCGATTTTCTATGTTTTTACTGTTTTTTCTTTCATCAAGTTCTCCCTGAGAGTGGACAAATTTAAAAAATCTCTCAGAATTTGTATCAAGTTTTAGGAAATCCTCATATCCCTGCCTGTAAAGGATGTTTTCACTGTGGGCAACATAAGCTGAGTCTGTTAGCTGAATGCAGGGTATAGAAAATTCTGAATTGGAAGGTCCAAGAGAGAAAAAAAGAATGTAAAGGGTGTGCCCCTGCATTATATTTTTTAAAAGCCGGTGAATTTCCTCAAGCCCCTCTTTTCTACTTTTTGTGTTTATGTAAGGCCCAAGATCATATCCCTCAGGAACAAGAATTTTTGTGTTTTCCTTATCTCTTGCCTGGTCATGGTACCCATCAAAGTGCACGGTGTGTCCCGGTATGGCAAGTTCTTTCTCCTCTCCTGTTCTCTTGGCCATCTCTCTTATATAACCTATCTCTTCTTCTGAACCTGTGGAAACAAAGATACTCTCAGGGTTGCAAATATCAATGTATTTTGCGATGAACCTTTGAATTTTCACATTTTTTATTTTTTTTATCTTCTGGTAGTTTTCCTTATCCAGTCTTTTCTTCAAGATCTCCTCAAATCTTTCCACCTTTTTTCCTCCTCTGTATACAGAATCTATATGTGTTGCTATTATAAAGATTATTTAGCTTCTGTCAAAATTGGCACAGAATAAGGATTTTTCTTGACAGATGGTTTTTGTTTTGTATAACTTGTAGAAATTTATTTAGTAGTTTTATTTGTTTTTTCTAATTATGAGAAAGAGGATTCTGTAAATGGCGGATATGGTTAATGTAGCAGGTTCTATTTTGATATTTGTGGTATGCTTTTGCTTTTTTATCCGGGGAAAAGTTCACCGCACAGTTGTTAGTATGGTTGGAGCCGGTGCAATGCTTATTTTCGGTACCATAAGGGGGTTTTATCTTCAATCCACCGCTTTTGGAGAAATAGACTTTAATACAATTGGTCTTCTGGTGGGAATGATGATTATTGTTGCTGTCCTGAGGAGAAGCGGTTTTTTCAGGTATGTTGCCATAAAGGGTGTAAAACTTGCAAAAGGGGACCCCTGGAAGCTTCTTGTTGCGCTTGGTCTTATAACTGGTTTCATATCTATGATTATTGACAATGTTACAACTATTCTCCTTGTGAGCCCTTTAACTCTTCTTATAAGTGATATTCTGGGCATAAATCCTCTTCCCCTTCTCATAGGGGAAGTTGTTTTATCCAATATAGGAGGAGTTGCAACCATGGTTGGTGATCCTCCTAACATCATGATAGCCTCTGCTTCAGGTCTTACTTTCAATTCCTTTATTTTACACCTTATGCCTGTTTCAGTCTGTGCCGGAATTGTATCCATTGTTTTTTTTAAAATCATATTTTCATCTTCTCTTAGGAGAAAAGAGGATAGAATTCGCAAGCTTTCTCAATTGAGAGAAGAAGGTTCCATAAAGGATAAGAAGGTCCTTTTAAACTGCATCATTTCTTTATCTTTGGTTTTTTCTCTTTTTGCCACCGAGGAAATCCACCATTTAAAACCCGCCTTTGTTGCCCTTCTGGGAGCTACAATAACTCTTGTGATTGTTGGAAGAGGGGAGGTGGAAAGTATTCTTTCTGAGATAGAGTGGTCTGTGCTTTTCTTTTTTGCCTCGCTTTTTGTAATAGTGGGAGGAGTTGATCAGGCAGGATTTTTAGAACTTATAGGGAGAGCCTTAACCGGTGTATCTTCAAACCCCTTGATTTTAGCTCTTGTAATTATGTGGCTTTCGGCTATTTTTTCTGCTTTTGTTGATAATATTCCCTGCACAGCAGCTATGATACCAGTTATAAAACATCTTGGGGCAATGGGTGTTGACATTAATCCTCTGTGGTGGGCACTTGCAATTGGAGCAGGTTTTGGTGGAAATGGAACTCCTATAGGCTCTTCTGCAGGGGTTATTGTCATGGGAATTACTGATAAAACCTCTTATCCCATAGATTTGAAGATGTGGATACGGTCAGCAGGGGTTGCCACTTTACTGACAACAGGTCTTGCCAGTTTATTTTTTATTCTGGGGTTTTCGTTTTTTTCTTAAAGAGGTTTATACTCTTATCTTCATGAGGTCCTCTGCCACTACAACTTCCTTAAAAGAGGCTTTTATACATCCATTTTTTGCTCTCTCAGGATCAAAATCAAGGTGGGTTAAAACAAGTTTTTTAACTTTTGCCTTTTTTGCTATTTTTGCACATTCTGCTGGAGAAAGGTGAGTCTCTATCTTTTTTTCATCCGGCATGGTGCACTCAAGAATAAGAAGATCTGCGTTTTTGAAAAAATCTATAAGTTCTTCACAGTATCCTGTATCTCCTGAATAGCAGAATATTTTTCCTTCCGCCTGGACTTTGTAACATAAGGATAAAACTTCCTTTGAGTGTTTTGTTTGGGCTACCTCCACTTTACAAAAGGGAAGCAGGATTTCCTCTCCTCCTTCAAGCTCTTTTAATTTTACCTTAAAGGGGAGATTTAAGAATTGAGGAGCAAGTTTTGTGAGTGTGTTGTAAAATCCTCCGAAGCCTTTTGGACCAAAAAGAAAAAGGTCTTTTTTTCTGTCAAGATGAAAAGCCCAGAGGTATTGTAAAAGGTCTGATACATGGTCAATATGAAGGTGTGTGATAAAGATGTGCTCTATCTTTTCATAATCTATCCCAGCCTCCACCGCTCGCATAAATGTCCCACTGCCTGCATCAAAGATAATAGTTTTTTCACCGATACAAAGAGCAATCCCGCTTGGATATCTTACTCTTTTTGGTTTGAAGACACCTGAACCTAATATGGTTACAAGCATTTTAACTTATCTTAAAAGTTCTATCAGCTTTTTTTCGTCACTCACTGTGCTTTTAATAATCCTTTCTATTATTTCAGACCTTGTAAGTTTTATATCGTAGTCTGTGAAGAGTTTAAGTTTTGCTGTTTCTATCATCTTTAAGGTCTCAGGAGAAAGATGGACGCTTATCTGAATGGACTTTGCCTTCTGCTTTCTGATTTTTGTTTTTCTTTCTTTTTCTTTTGGGTCTATTCCTATCAGGACATCATTTGCTCTTGGTAGCTGTGCTCTTTTTGCCAACTTTTATCACCTCCTTTGCCAGACTGCGGTATTGCATTGCACCTTTATGAGTGGGGACATATTCTAATATAGTCTCACCCCTCACAGGTGCTTCCTTAAATCTTACACTGTTACATATTGTTGTTTTAAAGACTTTGTTTTTAAATATCTCCCTTACCCTTTTTGCAACCTCCAGTGAGTGAAGGGTGCGTGTTGTAAATTTTGTTAAGAGAATTCCACATATATCAAGGTAGGGGTTGAGTCTTTCTTTAATAGTTTCTACTGTCTCAAGCAGTTGCCCCAGTGCCCTTATGTCAAGGAAAGAGCAGGAGACAGGTATGATTACCTCATCTGAGGCTACAAGAGCATTAATTGTTAATTTGCCAAGATTCGGGGGACAGTCAATTAAAATATAATCGTAGCTATTTTGAATTTTTTCCAGCATTTTTCGCAGGACAAGCTCTCCTCCTGTTTCCTGGATTAAAATTACCTCTGCTGCTGCAAGCTCTCTGTTGGAAGGAAGAAGGTCAAGATTTTCCCTTGCTTTTATTATAGCATTTTCGACTTTAAATCCTCTTTCAAGAAGAGCATTATATATGGTTTTTTCAAGACTGTTGGTGTTAATACCAAGACTTACAGAAAGACTTGCCTGAGGGTCAAGGTCTATGGCAAGGACTCTTTTGTTCATCTCCGTTAGAGCTACTCCAAGATTGGCACAGGTTGTTGTTTTCCCTGTTCCTCCTTTGTGATTTGAAATAGCTATTATTCTCAATTTTACCCCTTTTATCTTTAGTATTTAAATTTTTAGTATTTAAATTTTTAGATTTTAAATAAAAAAATGTTAAGTCTTTTATATTTTAATCTTAAGTTTTAAAATTGTCAATGCTCCGCGCCCCAACTTTTTTAGTTATATTTAACTGAAGATAAAAGAAATGAAGGTAGGTTAAAAGATAGCTGAGGTAGACTTTCCTCTTCAACGAGAAAGATTTTTGGGTTTTGTAAATCTAACTGGTGAGGAGGGCGGGAACCCCCCTCTTTTTGTAAAGTTTTTTACTCCAGAATTTCTACTATTGCTCTTTTCCCAAGCTTTGCAGCCACAGCTCCCACAATTGTCCTTAAGGCATTGGCCATTTTTCCTTTCCTTCCTATTACAAGACCCACATCTTCTTTAGCAGTTGACACCTCCACAACTGTCACTCTTCCACCTTCCACCTCACGAACCTCAACTTTATCAGGATTGTTTACAATTTGCTTGACAATTCGTTCTACTAACTCCCGCATATTCTCCTCCTCTTTGTGTTAAATTTTCTGCAGATCTCCATTTATAATATTATATATACACTAATTTTGTCCAGATGCAAATTTTCGTGGCTCGTTTTTTATTTTTGTCCGATGAGCTCCCTGTTTAAGAGACCCTCAGGCACATCTCCTGTAAGTGCTCTCACTATGTCAATCACAGGTTTTTCTCTGAGTCTTACAAGGGATTTTTCAGAGTAAAAGGCAACGTGAGGGGTAGCTATGAAATTTTCAAGTTTAAATAAGGGATGGTTTTTATCAGGAAATTCTGTTTCAAGAACATCGCAGGCTGCTCCCTGTATCTTTTTGTTGATGAGGGCATCATAAAGTGCCTTTTCATCTATAATTTTTCCTCTTGAGGTGTTAACTATAAATGAGGTTGGTTTCATCAGGCCAAATTCTCTTTTCCCAAACATGTGCCTTGTGGATTCTGTTAGGGGTGCATGGATAGAGATTACGTCAGATATTTTTAAGAGCGTGTCAAATTCAACTCTCTCCACTCCTTCTTTTCTGTAAAGCTTTTCGTGTTTGCGGGGAGTAAAGGCTACTACCTTAAAACCAAGGCACTTTGCCTTTTTTGCAAGCCTTCTTGCTGTTTTTCCAAAGCCTACAAGACCGAGTGTAAGCTCATTTAAGCTTTTAATAGGTCTTCCCACTCTCCAGTCCCATATACCACTTTTTGCCCTGGCATTGTAGAGGAAGATTTTTCTCACACAGCAAAGGATAAGAGAAAGTGCGTGCTCTGCTACCTCATCATCGCAATAGGAGGGAACATTTGCCACCATTATTTTGTGTCTGGTAGCGGCTTTAACGTCTATATTATCAACACCTGTCCCGTAACGCGCAATAATTTTACATTTTTTAAGGGAGGATATGACTTTTTCTGTTATTGGAGCATACTGATTTAAAAGGGCATCAGCATCACATCCTTTTTCTATAACCTCATCCTCACTTCTGCACTGGGCAGAGATGAGCTCTATTTTTATATTTTTCTCTTTCTCCAGTCTTCTAACCGCATTTTCCTCTACTTCAAGATCTCCCCAGTTGTAGTCTGTAACAAATATTTTGAATCTATCCATTTTTTGTTTTGTCTTGAAATTATTTAGTTTCTCTCTCAAATCCTTTCCATTTAAGCTTGTAGCGTAATAACTTACCAAAATTATCCATAGCGTCAAGTCAGGTTGATTTCATTTCAAGTTTTTACAAACTAAAATTTCTGTGGTATAGTTTATTGTGGAAAATTTTCCCGCTAACCTCATCTTCCCCAGAAATGGGGGGAAGTTAGAGGAAAGGTATCCTGCTCTTTGAAAATAAGGTAAGAATAGGAAAGAAATGAAAATATCTTACCTTTTAAGTCGGGTTAAATTGCAAAAATTAAAGGGTGAAAAAGGGGAGCTAATTTACATAGTAAGGATTTGAGGTATAATTAAGAGGTAAAATACCGAATCTTAAAAGAGGGAGAATAGATGAGTGTAAAAAAAAGAGCAAAAGATATAATTGACAGATTATCAGAGAATAAAGTAAGACTTATATTAGACTTCATTGAATATCTTGAGGAAAAGGAAGCATGGGAGGCAACTGAGGAAATTCTTTCTATCAAAGGAATGATGGAAGATATTCGGGAGGCTGAGAAAGATCTAAGGGAAGAAAAAATGGAGAATTTTATTCCCTGGGATAAGGTGAAAAAGAACTCTGATATTAGCTGATGTATAAGATAATCCTGCATAAAAGACCTGCAAATTTTTACACCAGGTTGGATAAGAAGCAGAGGGAAAGAATTGGTAAGGCAATTGATAAACTAAAAGAGAATCCCTTGCAGGGAAGGAATATTAAAAGATTAAAAGGTGAACTGGAAGGAAAATACAGACTCAGAGTAGGACCTTTTCGAATTGTTTATATCGTGGATAAATCCAAAAATCTTATAGTCATAGAGTCTATTGGTTCAAGAGGAAGCGTTTATTAACTCAGAAAGGTGGACCCGTTTAAAAGGGGATTGAAATAGTTTTCTGCTTAAGAAGAAAGGCAATTTACTTGGCGAGGATTTGAGGTATAATTAAGAGGTATTTAGGGTAACCAAGCATAAAACAGTTTGTTATCTCTTTCACGTCAGAAAAACGGACTCATTAGGAGATTGAAGGCCAGCTTGACAAAGAAGGAAAGTAGGGTAATTATAACTTTCAAGACAATATAAACTGAAGTGAATCGTTAATGCTTCAGAATTTCTTTATTTCAAAGTATAACTTCATCTTGCGTTTTTTAGAAAAAGCTCTTCTTCCTCCTTATAAAGGGTCCACTCTGAGGGGAGCTTTTGGTGTAAATTTCCGTAAAGTATGCTGTATTCAGAGAAGTGTTAAAGACTGCAACAGATGTCTTTTAAGACAAAGCTGTCCTTTTATTTACATTTTCAACTCCTCTCCGCCTCCATATGCAAAAAAAACTAAGACGCTACGACAATATCCCTCGTCCTTTTCTCATTTTCCCTCCTCTTGACGAAAAAAGAGAATACTCCCCTGGCGAAAACCTTTCCTTCCAGCTTACCTTAATAGGAGATGCCGTAAACTACCTTCCATATATCATTCTTACCTTCAAGGAAATGGGAAAATTGGGTATCGGGAAAAAAGTCAATGGCAAAAGAGGAACTTTTGAGCTTTCTCGGGTGGACGCAATTTCTCCCAATGAAAATGGAGAATATTTAGAGATTTATTCATCTTCAAATGAACTAATTCATAATAAAGATGTGAAAATATCTCACTCTCATGTTATGGAAAGGGTCAAAGAAATAAATCCCCGGAAAATTAAGATAGATTTTATCTCTCCACTTCGTCTCCGTTATGAGGGAAGTTATATTCGCCATCCCGAATTTCATCACCTTGTTAAAGCAGCAATTGCGCGTTTGTCTTCTCTATCTTATTTTTATTGTCATGAGGAATTAAAGGTTGATTTTAAGAGGTTAATTCATAATTCTTTTAAGGTAAAACTTGTATCCTCCTCTTACTGCTGGCAGGATTGGTGGAGGTATTCTTCAAGACAGGATACTAAGATAGCCCTTGGAGGAGTGGTAGGAGAGGCGATTTTTGAAGGTGAACTTGAAGCATACCTCCCCTTTCTTGTCTGGGGTGAGCTCATCCACATAGGTAAAGGAACAACTTTTGGT
>DRTT01000072.1 GCA_011372105.1 Candidatus Aerophobota bacterium | reverse complement strand
TTTTCAGGGGTTAGAAAAAGATAATCTGTTAACCTTTTAATGTTTTCACCTTCTTTGTAAAAAAATGCAGAGAAAAAAGAATTCCTATATGCGGGGATTAATGAACACACAAATCCGGATAAGGGAAGACTTGAGGCGATAAGGTCAAGTGTGGGGATTCCTATAAGGTGCGTATTTAAGCAAAAAGAGAGAGACTTTGCGAGACTTATCCCAATTCTTATTCCTGTAAATGAACCAGGACCTTTGCTTACAGAAATAACACTTAATTTTCTGAGTGAAATTCCTGTTCTTTTGAAAATCTCGTCAATAGCTGGCAGAAGATGCTTTGAGGAGGAGAAGGAAGGAATGCTACAGGAGGCTAAAATCTCCTCCTTTTTGCTTAAAAAGACAATCCCTGTAGGAAGAGCTGTCTCTATCCCCAGAATTAACATTTTACCTCTTTTTTAATTTTTGATATAAGTTCAAGGTAATTTTTACCTTTTCTTGGCATAAGGAATATCTCTCTGAGATTAAAATTCTTTATTTTTATATTCACCTCAAGGTGTTCTGGAGGTAGAAGATTTAAAATTTTTTCTGCCCATTCTATTACCACCACGCCATTTTTGTCAGAGATATACTCTTCATAACCAAGCTCAAAAAGTTCATCCGAGCTTTTAATTCTGTAAAGGTCAAAATGATAAAGAGGATGAGAGGCTTGATATTCGTTGATTATAACAAAAGTTGGGCTTTTTACTCTTTCTTCTATTCCCATTCCCTTCGCTATACCTTGAGTAAAAGTGGTCTTCCCACTGCCAAGGTCGCCTATAAGGGCTATTACCGAGGGATAAAAGATATTTTTACCTATCAGAAACCCCAGGTTGAATGTTTCCTTTTCACTTTTTGTGTGAAGGATTAGCATCTTTTGTTTTTTTAAATTTTTTTATCCTTTCTACAAGGTTTTTTGTCGCTTTCAATACGTCCTCTTTTTCAAAAATAGCAGAGACAACGGCTATCCCGTCTATACCTGTTTTAAGAACCTCCTCCAGATTATCAAGAGATATCCCTCCAATTGCTACAACAGGGATTTTTGCCCTGCTTTTTACCTCAAATACAAGTTTACATCCAATTGAAGGGGAGGCATCGGGTTTTGTTGAAGTGGGGAATACAGGTCCTATACCAATATAATCTGCTCCTTCCTCTTCGGCAATTTTTGCCTGTTCTACGTTGTGGGTGGAGATACCTATTGTTTTTTCTTCTCCCATAATCTCTCTTGCTATTTTTAAAGGGATATCATCCTGACCCAGATGAACGCCATCAGCATCACTTGCAAGAGCTATATCAATTCGATCATTTATGATGAATGTTATATGAGGAGGGAGCATGTTTTTTATCTTTAAGGCTCTTTTTAGAAATTCTCTTGAGGAAAGCTCTTTTTCTCTTAATTGAAGTGCGGTTATTCCTCCTTTTATTGCCTGTTCCACTTTAGAGAAAAGCTCTTTCTCTGGTAGAGAGGATTTTGTTATAGCGTAGAGGGCATAGTTCCTTTTTTTTCTTAATTTTGTTTTTATCTGCTTTTCTATTTCATAGGTTTTAAAGCGAAACTGGCGAAATTTTTCTCCCCAGGAAGGAAGAATTAGTTTTCCAAATTCTTCAAGGCTTCTTTCTGCTTCCTGAACTCTTCTGAAATTGGCATCTATAAGTTCCAGAAATCCTTTCCTTTTTTCCTCCTTTAAGTTTTTTCCAACGTCTTTAAGAGAGGACCTTGAAATAATAAGCTTTTCTTTTCCTGGTAAGCTGTTGATTTCCTTTAAAATTAGATGACGCAGTGTCTTTAGCTCTTCTGTTAAGTCTTTATCATTCATGCAAAACCTTGTAATATCTTCAAGAACTCTCAATCCTTCACCAGCTCTATTTAAGTTAGCGTCAATTATTCTATATACTTTATTGAGAGAAAGCATTTTTACACCTTCAGATTACATAAAATGATTGAAGTGTAATTTAGCAAAACTTGGGGGTAAGTCAACTTTTCGTATCCTTTTTAATTGACATAAACGGGGTTTTCATTAGAATACCATCAAGAACCTCTTTAAATTTACAAAGATGAAAAAACTTATACTGGGTATTGATGAGGCAGGTAGAGGACCTGTAATAGGACCGATGATTATTTGTGGAGTGGTTGTAGAGGAGAGAGTTGTATCTGAGCTGGCAAGGATTGGAGTTAGAGATTCCAAGCTTCTTTCTCCTGAAAAAAGAGAAAGATTAAAAAGCCTTATTGAAGAAAGGGCAATGAGATGGGAATTTGTAGAGATTACTCCATCTGAGATAGACAGATACGGGATAAGTTTACCACAGATAAAGGGCATCTGTTATCTAATTGATAAATTATGCCCTCATGTAGTCTTTATTGATGCCCCCACTTCCAATCCGGCATCATATAAAAGAAAGTTAAAGGCTCTTTTGAAAGAAAAAAAGATTGAACTTGTTGTAGAGAATTTTGCTGACAGGAAGTACAGTATTGTCTCAGCAGCTTCCATAATGGCAAAAGTTGAAAGAGATAAGCACATAAAAGCTCTTTCTCTTAAATACGGAGATATTGGCTCTGGGTATCCTTCGGATAAAAGAACAATAGAATTTCTGAAAAAGTGCATGAGGGAAAAAAGAAAGTTTCCGGAGATAGTGAGAAAAAGATGGAAAACAGTGAAGGTAATTTCCAGGGAATTAAGAGAATGAGAAAAAAGAGCTTTCAAATTTTGGCTACTCTTGCAGGCTTTTTTTTCATATTGGTGGTGATTTTTTTAATTTTTTTCTGGAATAGAGGATACAAAGGCCCTTCCTTTGAAAGAAAGATTCCAGAAGTTCCTGTAATAGATATAACAGGAGTTGAGTTTACTCAGCTTGATGATGAAGGACAAAAACTGTGGATTCTTTTCGCAAGCGAGGCAGTAGAGTTTGAAAAAAGGACTGTTTTGAAAAATACAAGAGTCAGGTTATTTAAAGATGGACAACCTGTTTCTGAGGGAAGGGCAGATAGTATAGTGGTAGAAAATTCCACTTCTAACCTGTATCTTAAAGGGGATATTCACATTGTTTCCTACCGGGATGGAGCAGAGTTGAGAACCTCTGAACTTCAGTGGAACAACATGGAGAAGAAGCTTCGTACAGAAAGTGAGGTGATAATTAAAAGGAAAGGTTTTGTTATTGAGGGTGAGGGATTAATATGCAATCCTGATTTGAGCCTGATAATTATAAAAAATAAGGTTAGAACTTACTTTGAGGGAGGAATTGAATGAAAAAAGCTACCTTTTTGGTAACTGTTTTTATCCTGGGACTGATTTTTGCAGGAGGAGTTTTTGCTGAGGATAAAAAAGACAGGTTAATTGTTACCTCTGACAAGCAAAGTATAGACTACACCCAGAGGTTACTTGTCTACGAGGGGAATGCGAAGGTAGTCTGGAGGGAATACACTGTTGAGGCAGAGAAGGTGCAGGTTTTTTTAACCAAAGGGGATACCCTTGAAAAGATCATTGCAGAGGGTGAGGTGAAAATAAGCCAGGGAGAAAAAATGCAGGGTTTTTGTCAAAAGGTAACCTATCTTGTTGGGGAGGGAATTTTGGTCTTTGAGGGAGGTGTTATTTACCAGGATGAGAGAGAAAACAAACTTCAAGCTCAAAAGGTGACAGTTTGGATTAAGGAAAAAAAGCTCCAAGCAGAAGGGAGTCCAGTCACAGCCACTTATATCCTTGGAGGAGAGGAAGAAAATGTCACTGGTGGTGAGTAACCTGACAAAGAGTTTCCAAAAAAAA
The DNA here is from genome assembly GCA_011372105.1 of Candidatus Aerophobota bacterium. The sequence continues at coordinate 5,702 of DRTT01000072.1, read as the reverse complement.
CCCATTATAAGAGATGTTTCTCTTGAGATGAAGAAGGGTCAGGTGGTGGGGCTCTTAGGTCCAAACGGTGCAGGAAAGACCACCACCTTTTATCTCATAGTAGGACTTATACGACCTGACAGGGGTAATATAATTTTAAATGGTGAAGATATAACAGATCTTCCCACTTACAAAAGAGCCCGTCGAGGGATTGCTTATCTTCCTCAAAATCCCTCTGTGTTCCAGAAGCTGACAGTTGAGGAGAATTTAATGGCTATTCTGGAGACTTTAGAACTTTCTGTTGGGGAGAGAAAAGAAAGGGCAAAGGAACTTATGAAGGAACTTGGAATTTATCATCTAAGAAACAGGAAAGCTTATTTTCTCTCTGGAGGAGAAAGAAGAAGGGTGGAGATAGCAAGGGCACTTGTTATCTCACCTTCTTTTATTCTTCTGGATGAGCCATTTGCAGGGATAGATCCTATCACTGTGGCTGATATTCAGGGTATAATTTTTAACTTAAAGAAAAAAGGTATAGGAGTTCTGATAACAGACCATAATGTGAGAGAGACTCTTCAGATAACAGATTTTTCTTATATAGTGTATAAGGGAAGTATACTTCTTTCTGGAACAAGAGAGGAACTTACTCAAAGCGAGAAAGCAAAGAAGATTTTCCTTGGAGAAAAATTTAAACTTTAGATTTTCTATTCTTGAGATGAAAAAAGTAAGCAAGGGAGTTGGTGTTTTTTTATTTTTTTGCCTTTTTATTTTTTCTTTTTTTGCTCTGGGAAAAGATAAGGTGGAGATTCAGCTAAGAGAGGTTTTAATTCAGGCGGAGAAAATCAATGTGAACTTAGAAAAAGAGGAAATTGAGGGATGGGGCAATATTTCTCTTGAGCTTTATCCCTACAAAATCAGAGGAGAGGCTTTAAGATTTAATCTTAAAGACGAAAAAGGTTATATTCTGAAACCGGAAGGAAGAGAAGGACCTTTTATTTTTAAAGGTAAGATGGCTTTTCTTTCTCCTTCCAGGATAAATGTTGAAAGGGGATACTTTACTACCTGTGACCTGCCTTCTCCTCATTATCATATAAAAGCAAAAAAAATTGAGTTTTATGTTGGAGAAAAGGTTATTGTGAGAGATGCCTTCTTTTATCTTGGCTCTGTCCCTCTGTTCTGGAGTCCTCTTTATGTATATTACCTTAAAAAGAAAAATAGAGTAATGCTCCCTGATGTGGGATACAGTAAAGTTGCTGGAGGGTATGTTAAGGCAGGCTATATCTTTTATCCCTTTAAAGACACAGAGGGAGTTTTTCGACTTGAGTATAGAAAGAAGAAAGGATGGGCAACAGGTCTTGAACTTAATTATTCTTCGGGGAAAAAGGAGGGTGATGCCAGTTTATACTGTTTTAAGGAAAAAGATGCTGAGGCTTTGCGTGGGATTGTAAGGGTTAAGTATTTTCATTTTATCCCCACCTCCTCTCTTTTAAAATTAAACATTGATTATCTAAGTGATAAAGATATACTGGATGAGTATTTTTCTAATTTACCTTTTGAAGAAAGGCAAATTTTTCCATCTTTTTTTGCCTTGGATTTAAGAAAAGGGGAAAAGAGGTTCTTTTTGCAGATTCAAAAACGCTTTAATGATTTTGATGATTATTATGATATACTACCCCGACTTAAATTGAACCTTTTACATCCCTCAGTAAGTTTCAAAGGGCTTTATGTAAAAGCAGATACAGAATTTGCAAATTTTCTTGGGGATGATTCCCATATAAAAAGACTTTTTTCTTCTCTTGATTTTTCCTATCCTCTCACCTTTTTAAGATACGTAAAATTTGAACCAAATTTAGGACTGGACTTTTTTTTATACGAGGAGGATAAATCTCAAAAATTTAATGTAGTTAATTACCAGGAACTTAAATTTTCTCTTTCTTTTAAAGGAAAAACAAAAAATCTCTCTCATCTTTTCTCTCCAACTTTTAAGTATTTCCGTTTAAAAAATTCATCTGTGGATTTTCCTCTTCTTGACTGGAGGGAAGAGGAAGCCGAAGATAGAGAACTTTTTGAAGTTTATCTCCAGAATAGCTTTTTCTGGAAGGATACCCCACTTTTTTATCTTAATCTTGAGGCAGGGTATGATTTTCTGGCTTCTTCACAGAAATTTAAACCGGTAAGAATCTTTCTTGATATACCTTTTCAGGAGGGTAGATTTTATAGCGAATTTTTGTATGATTTTTATAAAGAAGTTTTTTCTTATTTTAAAAGCGGAGTTAGCGCAAGCAGAGAACATTTTCAGATTAGTGTTGACTATGTAGATGATAAATCAGCCAGTAAGGAGTTTGTGGCAGGCACCCTTCTTTTTGATGTGGGAAAGAACTTTTCCGTTGGAACGGATGTAGCTTATGATTTAAAGTTGGGCAGGGCAGAAAAACTTGGTTATAATCTGGATTTGAAGATGCACTGTCTCGGGCTCAGATTAAATATTAAAGAAAAACCCGAAGTTGAATGGAGTGCGTTTTTTTACATCACAGCCCTACCATTTTAAAGATTTTAATATTTACTCTTGGGAGGGAGTAAATGAAAGTGCTTGTTATTGGAGGGGGAGGAAGGGAACATGCTCTTTGTTGGAAGATAAGTCAAAGTAGAAAAGTAAAAGAGGTTTTTTGTGTTCCCGGGAATGGTGGTATAGAAAAAATAGCTCATTGTGAAAGATTACCTTACGAGGAAGATTTTTCCTTTCTTGTGAAGTTTGTTAAAGACAATGGAATTGATTTTACTGTGGTTGGTCCGGAGGCTCCTCTTGTAGGTGGAATAGTTGATGCTTTTCAGGAGGAGGGTCTTAAAATATTTGGCCCTGACAAAAAAGCCTCTTTACTTGAAGGAAGCAAAGTTTACGCCAAACACTTTATGAAAAAACATGGTGTACAGACCGCAGAGTTTGAAACTTTCTCTGATCTTTCTAAGGCTATATCTTTTATACAAAGGCAAAGAGAGGCACCAGTTGTAAAGGCAGATGGACTTGCAGGAGGAAAAGGTTCCTTTGTAACATCCTCTAAAGAGGAAGCTATAGAGGTTGTTAAGAACTTGATAGAAAGAAAAGTTATTGGTTCGGCAGGAGAGAGGGTGGTTGTTGAAAAGAGACTTAGGGGAAGGGAGGTTTCCTTTTTTATTTTGACAGACGGTATCTCTTTTAAGCCTCTTGTCTCCTCAAAGGACCACAAACCTCTTCTTGATGGAGATAGAGGGCCAAATACAGGAGGAATGGGAGCCTACTCTCCTGCTCCACTTTCTCTTTCTCTTTATAAAAAAATAATAAAGAAAATTGTTGTTCCTACTTTGAGGGGTCTTAAAGAGGAGAAGATAAATTATAAAGGGGTGCTTTATTTTGGTTTGATGATTCAAGAAGGAGAACCCTATCTTCTTGAGTATAATTGCCGTTTTGGAGACCCCGAGACACAGGCAATTCTTCCCCGCCTTTATAATGATATAATGGATTTGTTTGAGGCAACCTTAGAAGGAAGACTTTCAACCTTAAATTTGAAGTGGCGTTCTAAGGGTGTAACCTGCGTGGTTGTTGCCTCTGGAGGTTATCCCGAAAAGTATGAGAAGGGAAAGGTGATAGAGGGTCTGGACCGGCTTGAAAGAATGAGGAGCCTTTTTGTCTTCTGTGCTGGAGTTAAAAGAGAGAATGGAATATTTGTAACTGATGGAGGAAGAGTGCTGGGGATCACAGGAATGGGCAAAAATGTGAAAGAGGCAGCTAAGATGGCTTACAAAGGGATAAGGAAGATAAGGTTTGAAGGAATGTATTACCGCAGGGATATTGGAATTTTTGAGGGTTGACAAATAAAATTGATAAGTTAGGATAAAAAAGACCCGATACAAAAAGCAAAAAGGAGGAAAGATGCTCCAATTCCTGATAAAGGGCGGCCCTTTAATGGTGCCTCTTATTTTCTGTTCTGTGCTTGCTCTGGGAATAATAATTGAAAAGTTTATCGCTTTGAGGATGATAGAAAAAAGGTCCCAGCGTTTTATCAATAAGACAAAGAGTATACTTAATGGAAATGAGGACAACAAAATAGAGAAGATTCTTGCTCTTTGTGAAATGACTTCTTCCCCTCTCTCAAGGATTTTGAAAGCAGGGATCAATAAAAAGGATAAAAAAAGGGAGGAGATAAAAGAGGCTATTGAAGATGCAGGCTCGCAGGAGATTCCCTACCTTGAGAAGCACCTGAAGATACTTGGAACAATAGTTACTGTTGCTCCTTTAATTGGACTTTTAGGAACGGTCATGGGGATGATTAAGGCTTTTAATGTGATTGCCCTGCAGGGGGTGGGTGAGCCCGGGGCACTGGCAGGTGGAATTTCTGAGGCTCTTATAACAACTGCAGTGGGACTTAGCATCGCCATACCTTCTCTTATTTTTTACAATTACTTTATGCATCGCACTGACAAAATTGTGCGTCAGTTTGAGAAAGTAAGCAGTGAATTTATTGACTTTTTGATAGAAAAATAATGAAATTTAATCGCCCAAAATCAAGGTCTGAAGAAGTATTCATAAATCTTACTCCTTTAATAGACGTTGTCTTTCTTTTACTTATATTTTTCATGGTATCAACTACCTTTGTTACCATAAGACAGGGTATAAAAGTTGACCTTCCCAAGACTACCACTCCCCAGGAAAAGGTCAGGCAACATATTGTGATTTCCATAACAAAAGATGGACATATATACCTTGGTAAAAGATGGGTTAAAAATGAGAAAACTTTACTTGCACTTTTGAGGGATAGAATAAAAGAAGAAAAAGAAAAACTTGTTCTGATAAACGCAGATAAAGAGGTAAAGCATGGCAGGGTGGTTAGAGTAATGGACCTTGCAAAAAGGGCAGGGGCAGAAAAAATTGGCGTTCTTACTACTCCTGAAAAAGAGGGGTAAATGTCTCAAGAAAAGGACAGTTTTTTTAAGGCAGGTATTTTAATTTCAACAGGGATTCACTTTTTTATTATTATCTTTTTCCCTCTGTGGAGACCTTTTTTACCATCAAAACCTCAACAAAGGATAATTGAGGTTTCTCTTATAAATATAGAGGAGCCTGAAAAAATAGAGCAAAAGGTAGAGATCAGGAAAGTTCCTGGCACTCCTCCAAGATCTCAGGTGGAGCAGGTTCAAAAGGGGAAAATTCCCAAACTTTCTCCTGTTAAGGTTTCTGTAAGTCCTTCACGTGATATCCCGGTAGCTTTACCTCGTGCAAGAATTGAGGAGAAAACGAGAATTCCTCTTCCAACAGTATCTTTCCAGCCTCCGGCTTTTTACAGAGGTGAAAAAATTATAAGGGAAAAAGGGCAGGCTGTAAAATCAATACTACCACAAAAGCCTCCTTTATATGGTGAAGTTCCTCATATGATCTCCTCTCCTTTAAAAGAAGAGGTCCCTTCGTTTACACTCTCCCAGAAAAGGAGGCCAGGTGAGGATATCACTTCTGGTGCAAAAGGACCTGTAGGTATTACTTTTAAAGGGCTTGGTAGTAGAAAACCGGAGAGAACACCTTACCCTTCTTATCCTCCAGAAATGGAAAGAAAGGGAGTGGAGGGTCAGGGAGAAGTCAGGATTTACGTGACAAAAGAGGGTCAGGTTGTTGATGTTGAAATTATCCACACATCAGGCTGGCATGATTTTGACGAGGAGGTTCGCAGTGCACTTTTAAAATGGAAGTTTACTCCGGT
>DRTT01000158.1 GCA_011372105.1 Candidatus Aerophobota bacterium | reverse complement strand
AGAGGGAGCAAAACTTGTCAGGATAGCTGTCCCTAATATCAAAGCAGCAAGAAACATATCTTTTATTCGAGAAAAAGTTAATCTTCCCCTTGTTGCTGATGTTCACTTTAATTATAGGTTAGCTCTTGAAGCCATAGATAGAGGAATAGACAAGGTCAGAATTAATCCTGGAAATTTAAGTTTTAAAGAAATAGCACTGATAGCGAAAAAAGCAAAGGAAAACAGAATACCTCTTCGTGTAGGAGTTAATTCTGGTTCTCTTCCTAAGGAGCTGATTAAAAAAATATCCAACTTTAAGGGTAAAAAAGAGGAAAGAATTCGCGTTATAGCAGAAGGAATGGTTGACACTGCTTTAAATTGTATAAGAATGCTTGAAGATGAGGGTTTTGAAGACATAGTTGTTTCTCTTAAATCTTCCGAGATTCCTGTTACTATTTTATCCAATAAAATTATTGCTGAAAAAATTCCTTATCCTATTCACCTGGGAATTACCGCTACAGGGCCTCCTCCTGAAGGAATTATCAAATCGGCTATAGGAATTGGTGCACTTCTCAGCGAGGGGATTGGAGATACTATTAGAGTTTCTCTTACCGGCACTTCTGTAGAAGAGGTGAGAATAGCCTATAAGATACTAAAACATCTAAATATCATAGATTCTGGTCCTGTCATTATAACCTGTCCCACTTGTGGAAGATGCAGAGGAGATGTGGAAGTTATCGCACAGGAGCTCCTCAAAGTCGTAGAAGATATTCACTTCCCAATTAAAATAGCTGTTATGGGGTGCGAGGTGAATGGCCCGGGCGAGGCTATGGAAGCTGACATTGGTATAGCATGTACAAAACAGGGAGGAGTTTTGTTTAAAAAAGGGAGGCTTTTAAATAAAGTAAAAAAAGACAGAATCCTTGAGGCTTTAGTAAGAGAAATTAATCAGATGGAGAAAGAGTTAAAAGAGAATTTAAAATGACAAAATACATTTTTGTAACAGGGGGAGTTTTATCTTCGCTTGGAAAGGGTGTGGCTGCAGCTTCTATTGGAACTCTTCTTAAAAGCAGGGGATTTGAGGTGAGCATGTTGAAATTTGACCCTTATATAAATGTTGACCCTGGTACTATGAATCCTTACCAGCATGGAGAGGTTTTTGTGACAAAAGATGGTGCTGAAACTGACCTTGACCTGGGGCATTATGAAAGATTTGTGGGAATTGATTTTTCTTCTTATAACAATGTTACAGCCGGACAGATTTATAGTGCGGTGATAGAAAAAGAAAGAAGGGGAGATTATTTGGGAAGGACTATCCAGGTAATTCCTCACATAACCGATGAAATCCAGAGTAGAATAGTAAAGGTTGCAGAAAAAGATAGAGCAGAAGTGGTTATAGTTGAGGTAGGAGGAACTGTTGGAGATATTGAATCTTTGCCTTTTCTGGAGGCTATAAGACAATTTGGACTGAAGAAAGGAAAAGAAAACACCCTCTTTATTCATCTTACTCTTCTTCCCTATATTCCCACCGCAGGTGAGCTCAAAACAAAGCCAACTCAACACAGTGTAGGAAGGCTCAGGGAGATAGGTATTCAACCTGATTTTATTCTTTGCCGAACACAGATTCCTTTAACTATGGAGGCAAGGAAGAAAATTTCCCTTTTTTGTAATGTAGAAGAGGAGAACGTTATTCAAGCTATTGATGTTGATAATATATATGAAATCCCTCTAAGGTTTGAAAAGGAAGGGCTGACCAATAAAATTATGAAAAAATTGGGTTTGAAAAACAAAAAAGAGGACTTAAAAGAATGGGCAAAGTGGGTACTTAAAGTAAATAAAGCTAAAAAGAAGGTAAAAATAGCCATAGTTGGAAAGTATGTAAAGATGAAAGATGCATACAAGAGTATAATCGAAGCTTTCACACACGCAGGAGCTGCCAATGATGGAAAAGTTTTGCTTGAATGGATAGAAGCAGAGGAGATAAATAAAGAAACAGAAAAAATGTTGTCTTCATTTCAGGGCATACTTGTTCCAGGGGGATTTGGTTTAAGAGGGATAGAAGGAAAAATAAGAGCTATCAGATTTGCCAGAGAAAATGGTATTCCTTTTTTAGGAATATGCCTTGGCATGCATTGTTCAACAATTGAATTTGCTCGAAATGTTGCCAACCTTGAAGGTGCAAATTCTACAGAGTTTGATCCAGATACACCTCATCCTGTAATTGATCTTCTCCCTGAACAGAAAAAAGTTAAAAAGAAAGGGGGAACAATGAGGCTTGGTGAATATGAGTGTAGATTAAAGGAGGGAACTCTCAGTAGAAAAGCCTACGGAAAACCCCTTAAATATGAAAGACACAGACACAGATACGAATTTAACAATAACTACAGACAAATTCTGGAAAAAGCAGGTTTGAGAATAGCGGGTATCTATCCTGAGAAAAATCTTGTGGAAATAATCGAAATACCGGATCATCCCTGGTTTGTAGCTACTCAGTTTCATCCAGAGTTTAAATCAAGACCCCAAAATCCTCATCCTCTTTTTAGAGATTTTGTAAAAGCGGCAATGCAAAAACCCCTCTAAAGGAGTTTTAAAATGTCAAGATTAATTCTGGTATTTCTTGGTGCAGTTCTTGTAAACAATTTTGTGCTTAGGTATTTTCTGGGAATATGTCCCTTTCTTGGAGTTACAGGAAAAGTTGAATCTGCGGTAGCAATGGGATTTGCCACTACCTTCGTTATGACTCTGACTGCAGCTGTTGTCTGGATTATTAACACTTTTATAATACGTGGTTTAAACCTTCCTTTCTTAGAGTATGTTTCTGATATTTTAGTTATTGCCTCCCTTGTTCAATTAATAGAAATGTTTGTTAAAAAGACAAATCCTGCCCTTTACAGAGCACTTGGAATTTACCTTCCTTTAATAACAACAAATTGTTCTATACTTTTTCTTGCTCTTTTTATTCCTCTGAGAAATTATTCTTTTATTGATAGTATAGTATTTGGATTTGGAGCAGGGATGGGGTTTACATTTGTCATGCTTTTGATGGCAACAATTAGAGAAGAACTTGAATTTGCCAATGTCCCGAAATCTTTGCGAGGTGCCCCTATGACCTTAATTACAGCAGGGCTACTTGCTCTTGTTTTTATGGGATTTACAGGATTGATTGGTACTGCTTAGAAGGAGGAAAAAATGAGCCTTGTCTTTCTCTCAATAGTGAGCATGGGGGTTTTATCAGCTTTTTTTGCTATAATGCTTTCTGTTGCCCACAAAAGGCTCAAGGTTGAAGAGGACCCTCGGATAGAGAAAGTTGTTGAGGTGCTTCCTGGCGCAAATTGTGGGGCATGTGGGTTTGCCTCCTGTCACGCTCTGGCAGAGGCAATTGTAAGGGAAGGTGTAAATCCTTTCTCCTGTGTAGTTGGAGGAAAAAATACTGCTGAAGCTATATGTCAGATACTCGGGATTAAGTCAGAAGGAGAAATTGAAAAAAAGGTAGCCTTTGTCAGATGTGGAGCAGATTCCTCTGAGAGAGCAAAGAAAGCCGTGTACCAGGGTGTTACAACGTGCAGAGCTGCAAATCTTGTTATGGGAGCAGAAAGTGCCTGCTCTTACGGATGTCTTGGTTTTGGCGATTGCAAGAATGTCTGTCCTTTTGACGCTATCAGAATGGTTAACGGACTTCCTCATATAGACATTTTAAGATGCACAGGTTGTGGAAAATGTGTAGAAGTTTGCCCTCGCAATATAATAACTCTGGAAAGCTTTAATGATATTAATTATCGGGTTAAATGTTCATCTCTTGATAAGGGTAAAAAAGCTCGCGAGGTTTGCGCAAAATCCTGTATAGCTTGTGGTCGGTGTGTTAAATCCTGTCCCTATCAGGCCTGTTCGTTAGAAAATAATCTTGCCCATATTGATCCTTTAAATTGTCAGGTATGTGGTGTGTGTTCTATTGTCTGTCCAACTGGAGCTATAGTGGAGATAAGAGGAAAATGAAACCTTTAAAGTCCTTAATTTCTCTTGAAGAATGCAAAGAAGTTCTTTTCTCTCTTGTTCAGCCCATCAAAAGGACTGAAAGGGTTCCTATTGTAAAAGCAGGAGGAAGGGTCATAGCAGAGGACGTAATTGCACCTTTAAATGTCCCGCCCTTTGTAAGGGCAGCAATGGACGGATATGCAGTTAAGGCAGAAGATACCTTTTCTGCAAAAACACTGAATCCTGTTAAGTTAAAACTCGTTGATTCTGTCCTGCCGGGAAATTTTAGTAGAAAAGTTTTGAAAAAAGGAGAGTGTATTCAAATAGCTACAGGTTCTCCCCTTCCCTCGGGAGCAGATGCCGTTGTTATGGTTGAGGATACAGAAAAAGAAGGAGAAGTTATTAAAGTTTATAAACCTGTTCATCCAGGAGAAAATGTATCATCAGCCGGGACAGATATACAAAAAGGACAAAAAGTAATCTCCAGGAGGGAGTTTTTAACTCCAGCAAAAGTTGGTGTTCTTGCTTCTCTGGGGATAACTCAGGTAGAGGTCTTTGCAAAGCCAGAAGTTGCCATAATCTCATCTGGAAATGAGATTATTTCGCCTGGGGAGACTTTAACAGAGGGGAAAATATACGATGTTAATTCCTATACTCTCTTTGCTCTTGTGGAAGAGAATGGATGTAGAGGAATCATTTTACCAAAAATGGAGGATGAGGTTGAAAATATAACTCAGAGAATAAAAGAGGCTCTATCTTATGACCTTGTAATTATTACGGGAGGAAGTTCGGTAGGTGAAAAAGACCTTATGCTTGAAGCCCTTTCCAGAATAGAGGGAAAAATTCTTTTTCACGGGATTGCCGTTAAACCTGGAAAACCCACTCTGGCATCTTCTGTGGGTGAGAAAATAATCCTCTGCATGCCAGGTTATCCCACCTCCTGCCTTACAAACGGTTATGGCTTATTAGTTCCTCTTTTAAGAAAACTCGCACATTTTCCCAAAAAAAGGGAAGTTACTTTAAAACTTCCCATCTCAAGAAGAGTAACTTCCACCTTAGGAAGGCATCAGTTTTTGCCGGTAAAGATAGTTAACGGAAAGGTTGTTCCTGTTTTTAAGGAGTCAGGGGCAATAACCGGTATGTCTGAGGCTGAAGGTTATATAGAGATTCCAGCTAATGTAGACCTTCTGGAAAAAGGAGATGAGGTTGAGGTAAAGCTTTTTCTCTGAAACTAACCAATTTCTGCTATGTAGTATCTTTCATCTTCCCCCTTTTTTATCAATCCCTCCCTTTCAAGAAGCCGCAGGTGATTTTTTAAAGTTTGAGAAGATATCCTGAGTATTGTCTCGGGTTTATATGAGCTTACACGAGGGAAAAGAGTTATTTTAAATTCTTCTCTGATTTCTTCCTCTGTCTTTCCGTTTTTGCTTAATATATCCATTATTAATTTTCTATAATTATTTTCCACAACCCACTTTTTTGTTTTCTTCATTATAACATCCCCTGGACAATCATATCCACAGCTTCCTCTTCCGTAAGACCTCTTGACATCAATGTATCAAGCTGTTTCTGGTTAACTTTTCCTACTGAGGCCTCATGGGTTATTCTGGCATTTTCATCTACTACTCTTACTATGGGTATTGCTCGCGCTGTTGAACCCTCGCCTTTAATTATTTCTTTGCAATCGACATGACCTGTTGCTTCTGGAGCATTTGCTTCTGTTATCCCCACCATTACAACATCGCCCCCTTGAGATGCAGCAGCTCTCAATTTAACAAGCCCTCTTGCTCCTTCTCCCTCTAAAAATACAGCATCCTTTATTCTAATTCTATCAGTTTTTTTTCTGCCATAGGCCTTATTGATAATCTCCACTTTTGCCCCTGCATGAGCATATGCTTCTACCTCTATAGAGAGAAAACCAACGCTTCCTTTTGTAAGAGAAAAAACACTTTGAAAAAAACTTCTCTCTCCCACATGAACTCGAAACTTAGGAAAAACTTTTGCTCCTCCCATTTCTCCATGATAGTGACGTTCCTCATATAAAAATACAGCATTTTTTCCCAGGATAACTTCTGCTTGCATTTTGTGAGTGAGGTTACGGGCTTTTGGGAAGCTACAGCAAGCAAGAGCAAAAACTTTTGCCCCATCTTCTATGATAAAGCGAGGTATTATCTCCTGAAGCCCTTCTTCTTTAGTTACTCCAAAACAAAGATGCACAGGGACATCTATTTTTTTACCGGGTCTGACAATGAAATCTGCTATCACTCCATTTTCAGTTTCCTTTCCTGCTAAAATAAGACCTTCCACTTCTTTTATTTTGGCTATTTTATTGTAATTCAAAAAAAACTTGGGAGTCTCTTTTTTCAGCATATTATCAACGTCAAATCCAACAAGACGAACACTTTCTATTATTTCGTAGGGCAGGATATTTTTTTGCATTTTACCTTCCTTTCAGCAAATTCGCAATATTTTTCCATTATATCTTTGAAGGAACCTTTTGCTCTGACTTTTCCTTTCCAGATAAGTGTTCCCTCGTCTGCTACTTCTCCTGCTTCTTCTCTGTGAGTGATGAGAAGAATAGAAGAGCGAGTCTGGTTCCTTATTGCATCAAGTAATTCATAAAGCTCATTATAAACAACTATGTCAAGTCCTGAATCAGGCTCATCTAAAATTAAAAGTTTTGGCTCCAGTGCTACCACTGCTGCAAGTTCTATTCTTTTTCTCTCACCACCAGAAAGAGAATCGTCAACTTTTCTCTCAATATATTCCTCTGGAGGAAGCCCTACAAGTTCGAGTACTTCTTTTACCTTCTCCTCTCCCTTGCCTTTGGCCTTTAGACCCGCCATTATATAATCTCTCACTGATATTCCCTCAAACCTTACAGGTTCTTGCCAGGCAAGGGTAATTCCTCTTCTTGCTCTTTCTGTTACATTTAAATTTGTTATGTCCTCTTTTTGAAATAATATTTTTCCCTTTGTAGGGAAGTATTGTTTTAATCCCATTATAGAGTAAGCTATCGAAGATTTGCCAGAGCCATTGGGTCCCATTAATGCGTGGATTTTACCTGGATAGACCTTGAAAGATATCTCTTCTACAATTGGTTGGCTGTTTCCAGAGGGAACAATTGTCAAATCTATAACTTCTAAAAGAGGGTCCATTCTTACTACCTTTTCCTTTGTATTTTTTGTTATTTATTAAATGTGAATGGCTCTTTTTTGTGCGTCAAGTGCTGCTTCTTTTATTGCCTCTCCAAGAGTTGGATGAGGGTGAATTGTATCTATAATTTCGTTAAGAGTGCTTTCCTGATTTATAGCAAGTGTTCCTTCCAAGATAAGGTCTGTTGCTTCGGGTCCCAAGATGTGAATACCAAGTATCTCCTCTGTTTCGGCATCAGATATTATCTTAACCATCCCCTCTCTTTCTCCATGGATTATAGCTTTACCGTTGGCTGAAAAAGGAAACTTCCCAACTTTCACATTGTATCCACTTTCTTTTGCTTTTTTCTCAGTAAGCCCCACTGATGCTATTTCTGGCATTGAACATATAAAACGGGGGACTGCTCTGTAGTTTATATGGGAATTTTCCCCCATGGCATTTTCACTGGCAACTTCTCCTTCTGCATAAGCGACATGTGCGAGAAGATATCCTCCAATTACATCTCCTGCTGCAAAAATATTGGGAGTGGTTGTTTGCATTTGGGAGTTTACTTTTATCCAGCCTTTTTCGTCTGTCTTTACACCCACCTTCTCAAGGTTTAAGTTTTTCGAATTTGGTCTTCTTCCTATTGAGATGAGAATCTTATCAAAGAAGACCTCTTTCTCTCCTTGGGGTGTTTTTATAATGCCTTTGTACCTGCTACCTTCTTTTTTTACTTTTTGCAGGGTGGAAGACGTGAAGATATCAATTCCTTTCTTTGTCATAATCTTTCTAAGAGTTTCTGAAATCTCTTCATCTTCTCCTGGTAAAATCTGGGAAAGCATCTCAACCAGGGTAACTTTACTTCCAAGAGTGCTGTAGATGTGAGCAAACTCTACACCAATTGCACCTGCTCCGATAATCAAAAATTCCTCGGGCACCTCTTCTATATCAAGTGCCTCTGTGCTTGTAAGAACTGCTTCCCTGTCTATACCATCAAGAGGAAAAGAGGCAGGATAGGAGCCTGTTGCAATTATTATCTTATCTGCTTTTATTGCTTTTTCCTCTTCTCCTTTAATCTCAAGTGTAGAGGTGTCAATAAACCTTGCCTCTCCCTTTATTACCTGAATTCTGTTTTTCTTTAAGAGATAATCAACTCCTCCGACAAGTCTTGCAACTATCCTTTTTTTTCTTGTCATAAGTTGAGAAAGATTTATCCTTGCCTCACCTGCCTCCAGTCCAAATTCTTTTGCATTTTTAATAAATGTAAGAATTTCACAGCTTCTTAAAATAGCTTTTGTAGGAATGCATCCGACATTTAAACACACTCCTCCCAGTTTTTCCTTTTCCACAAGTGTAACTTCTCCCCCAAGCTGTGCTGCTCTAATTGCAGCAACATAACCTGCAGGGCCTCCTCCAATTACTGCAATGCCGGTTTTATAAGTGCTCATTCATCCTCTCCTTTTTTCTTCAAACTTTTTACCTCAATTTCCAAAAGCTCTTTTTCACTTAAGCCAAAGTAGTGTCCTATCTCGTGCAAAGTTGTTTTAATTGTGAGTTCTCTCATTTCCTTTTCTGAAGAAGAGACTTTTTCTATCTGTCTTGAAAATAGAGTTATTCTATCAGGAAAAGTTATCATATGAAACATTCTTTTTCTTCCAAGAGGCACTCCCTCATAAAAACCCAGCACAAAAGAAGAGGAAAAATCTCTTACAGGATCCTCTTTCCCAGGCATATCCTTAACAGTTATTTCTATGTTAGATAATTTTTCTTTTAAGTGAACCGGTAGATATTCTATAGCCTCTCTTATCCACTTTACAAATTTATCTTCTTTCATATCAAGCTGAAGTTTTGATAATTATACTATTATCTTTGCTTTTTTCAAGCTTTGTATAGAGTCCAGTAAGAAAAAAGCTAAAAATTTTTTCAAGATAAACTCAGGACAAAAAAGCTATGCTTTTAGGAAAAGTTATTGCCGTTTTCGGGAATTTCATGGCAATTCATGATATAAGATTTAGAAATGGATTCTGATTGACGTATTCGGGAAATAAGGTAAGATACTGAGAGGATTATACCAGGAGGAAAATTATGCGAGAAAGAGCACCAGAATTTTTGAAAGGATCAGAAAGAGACTTTCTTAAAAAAGCTTATGAAACTGGATTTGAGTACGAGAAAAAGGCACATTTTTGTGCTCAGTGTGTTGTAGCTGCACTGGAGGACCTTTTTGATATTAAAGATGAGACTCTACTCCGGGCAGCATATCCTCTTTCTGGAGGATTTGGAAGCACCATAGAGGGAACATGTGGTGCTCTTTCAGGAGGTGCGATGATAGTTGGTTATTTTTTTGGAAGAGATAAGGAGGAATTTAAGGAGGGAATCTCTAACAGAAAAGCTCCCTATCTTACAAAATTACTTTATGAAAAATTTTCTGAAAAGTATGGAAGTTGTATATGTAAAAATGTTCAAAAAAAGATTTT
>DRTT01000130.1 GCA_011372105.1 Candidatus Aerophobota bacterium | reverse complement strand
TTATAGCCAAGATTTTCCGCTTTTTCCTTTGAGGCTTTTAAGGCAAGAATATTACTTCCAACAATAAGATTTACAACTTTAGAAAAGAAAGGATCCCCCCGCTTTGGCGTCTCCTCCACCTTACCTTCAAGACCCTCTTTGAAGCGATTTAAAACAGCTGAGGGAAGTCTTTTTTCAAGGTCGTATTTTTTTACTATCTGCCAGCAATCCTTAAAGGTAGTTGAGTCTGGAACAGTTGGACCTGAGGCAATTGTGTCCAATCTATCTCCAACAACATCGGAAAGAATAAGGGTGTGAAGATAAGAAGGATAGGCAAGTTTTGCAAGTTGCCCTCCCTTGATTTTTGAAAGATGTTTCCTTATAGCGTTTATCTCCTCAATTGAAGCTCCGCATTCAAGGAGAAGTTTTGTAACCTCCTGTTTTTCCTCAAGGGTTATACCTTCAACAGGTGAGGGTAAAATTGCCGATCCTCCTCCTGAGATAAGACATACAACAAGGTCGTTCTCCTCTGTTTTCTTTAAAAGAGATATTATTTTCTCTGCTGCTCTTACACCTGCCTCATCAGGTATAGGATGCGATGATTCAAGAACCTTGATTTTATCAAGTTTCCCACCGTATCCATACTTTACCACGACATATCCATCAAATATCCTATCTTGCAAGACCTCTTCAACTGCTTTTGCCATGGGATATCCTGCCTTCCCCACTCCCACCACAAAAACCCGCTTTATTTTTTTTAAATCATAAACTTTTTCGCCAATTTTTAATATATCCCCTTTTCTTTTCAAAAACTTTCTCACAGCACGCGAAGGCTCAACAGCATCAAGGCCTGCAAAAAAAATTGACTTTGCATCCTCTAAGAGTTTTTCAATCCTGTCTTTCCTCAAATCCTTCCTCCACAAGTTTTTTAATGTAACTTTTAATCTCCTTTACAGTTCCCTCATTTTTTAAAGCATAGCTTATATTTGCCTTAAGCCAGCCTGCCTTGGAACCAACATCATAATACCTTCCCTCAACAAGACAGGCATAAATAGGTCTTTTCTTTGCCAGATTAAAAATACCATCGACAAGCCACACCTCATTATCTTTTCCGGGAGGAGTTTTTTTTAAAGCGCCAAATATATCAGGAGTGAGGATGTATCCTCCAAGAGAGGCAATCCTTGAGGGAGCTTTTTCAGGACCCGGTTTTTCCAGGATACTTCTCACTTTTAAAACTCTTTCCTCTATCTTTTCTCCATCAATTATTCCGTATCTTCTTGTTCCCTCATCATCCACAGGATAAGCTGTTAAAACAGGGTTTTCGTATTTTTCGTAAACTTCAATAAGCTGCTTTAAGCGGGGCACCTTACTTTCCATAATGTCATCCCCCCACAAAACAGCAAAGGGCTCATTCCCCACAACATGCTCTGCATTTAAAACAGGTGTTCCATTACCATAAGGTCCCTTTTGCCTTATATAGACAAAATCAGCCATATCTGATATTTTTCTTATCTTCTCAAGGAGCTCTATCTTGCCAGCTTTCCTGAGATGCTCTTCAAGTTCAGGGTTGCTATCAAAATAATCTTCTATTGCTCTTTTGTTTTGAGTTGTGACAAGTATGACTGTTTCTATCCCTGAGGAAACTGCCTCCTCCACCACATAGTGAATGACAGGTCTATCAACTATGGGGAGCATTTCCTTTGGCTGAGATTTTGTTGCAGGAAGAAATCTTGTGCCAAAACCCGCAACTGGAATAACTGCTTTTTTTACCTTTTTCATGGTTTTCCTTATAAAATTTTAAATTCTTTGTGTTAAAAGCCTGTGTTTTTCTCGGAGCATCTTCCTTACAGGAAGATTGTAGGGACATTTTTCCTCACACTCCCCACATTCTGTGCAATCCTCAACATTCTTGGGGAGCCGGGTATACATCTCCTGGCACATTTTTTTAACCTCCTCAACACCCACCTTAACTTTGTCTCCGAGCTCCTGGATAAGATAAATATGAATTCCCTCAGGACAGGGCATGCAGTACATACAGCGCCTGCAAAACTCCTTCTCAAGCTCCTTAACAGAATCTTTAAGTAAAGATAGCTCCTTTTCTGAAAGAGGCAAAACTTCTTCACCTACTTTCACGTTCTCTTCAACCTCTGAAGGCAAAATCATTCCGGGAATTACAGTATCTACCCCCTGCTGCAAAATCCAGCGAAGACAAAGAGATGGGTGAGGAAGAACACCACCTGCAAGTGGCTTCATTATAATTGTCCCGACACTCAAGTTTTTTGCCGCTTTTATAAGAGAAAACTTATCCTCCTCATCTTCTACTATATTAAAGGGAAATTGGACTGTTTCAAACTCCTCTCTTTTTTCAATTGCCTCTTTAAGGAGGGATGGATTGTGACCTGTTATACCTATATGCTTTATTTTCCCCTTCTCTTTAAGTTTTAAAAGACCATCAAGTGCACCTCCGCAAGATATGACCATCTCAAGCTCAGAGGATTTGCTTACATGATGAATCTGGTAAAGGTCTATAAAATCTACTTTTAGCCTTTTAAGTGCCTTTTCAACGTGCTGGATAGCCTCCTTTTCCTTTCTGCAGGGAGACTTTGTCGCTATTATGCACTTATCTCTTTTGCCCTTTATCCCCTCACCAATTTTCACCTCACTATCTCCATACCCTTGAGCTGTATCAAAAAAATTTATTCCTCTATCAATTGCAAGCCTTATAATCTCTCTTGCCTTTCTCATGGGAAGTCTTTGAATGGGGATCCCTCCAAATCCGATAACAGATACCTCAAGTCCTGTTTTTCCAAGCCTTCTCTTTTCCATACCCCCTCTCCTTTCTTTATATATCTTTATCTTAATCTTATTAATCTTACCAAAAAATAAAAATTCCATCAACCATCGCATTAAAAGCACTACTATGTTTATTCTTTACAGGCTTTTTTGTTGTGATAAATTGAGAGAAAAAATAAAAGGGGTAAAAAATGCAAAACCAGGATATCCTGAGGTACGAAAGGCAAATAATACTTCCCTTTATAGGAGAAGAGGGGCAAAAAAAGCTCGGGGAAGCAAAAGTTCTCGTGGTCGGATGTGGGGGGCTTGGGTGTCACCTCGCAAACTATCTTGTCAGGGCAGGCATTGGAAAGGTAAGGATAGTGGATAAGGATAGGGTAAGTCTTCAGGATTTGCAGAGGCAAATCCTATACGATGAAGAAGATGTAAAAAGCCTCTTCTTCAAGGCAAAAATCGCCTCTGAAAAACTTAAAAAAGTAAACTCCACTGTCAGGGTAGAAGCTTTCGTTCTTGAAGTAAAACCTGAAAATATAGAAGAGCTTTTAAAAGATATTGACCTTGTTCTTGATGGGACAGATAACATAAAAACGCGCCTTTTGATAAATGAGGCCTGCATTAAATACAATATCCCCTGGGTTCATGGGGCAGTGCAGGGAGCAGTGGGTATGAGTATGACAATAATTCCCGGTAAAACTGCCTGTTACAGGTGTCTTGTGGAAGAAAACCCGCAGGAGCCTGAAAAACCAATCCCTATCCTTAACACAATCCCTGCACTTGTTGCCTCAATTCAGGTGACAGAAGCATTTAAAATAATAACAAAAAGCCCTGATGTTAACAGAGACCTTGTTTACATAGACCTGTGGGAGAGTATTTTCAGGAAAATAAAGATTAAAAGAAGAAAAGATTGCCCGGTCTGTGAGAAAAAAATTTTTAATTTTATATAAATATCCTTTGTCAAATGTTGAGACCCGACCCCACGAAGAAGATATCTTGTCTTTTAATGGTAATTTGATAAAATGTGAAGATAATTTTTCCTCCTTGGTTAACAAAAGAAGGAAAACTTAAAGGAGCGCTCCCATGAGAACAAAAACCTTCAAGCAGGGCATCCACCCCCCTGAAAAAAAGCAGCTTAGCAAAGAAAAGAAAATAGAAAAAATGCCTCTTCCTCCAAAGCTTATTGTGCCTTTATCCCAGCACACAGGGGCACCCTGCAAACCTCTTGTTGGGAAAAAGGATAAGGTGGAGGAAGGCCAAAAAATAGGTGATAGCGATGCATTTATCTCC
This sequence comes from Candidatus Aerophobota bacterium, assembly GCA_011372105.1. The sequence continues at coordinate 5,719 of DRTT01000130.1, read as the reverse complement.
TGCCCCATCCACAGTCCTGTAAAAGGAAAAGTTACATCTATTGAGAGATGGCCACATCCCACCCTGCAGGAAGCAGAGGCAATAATAATTGAAAGCGAACAAGATAGCGAAAAAGACCGGCCTGAAAAGGAAGTTGATCTTTCCTCTCTTTCTCCGGAAGAGATAAGAAAAAAAGTAAGAGAAGCTGGCATTGCAGGAATGGGAGGTGCAGCTTTTCCCACTCATGTGAAGCTTTCCCCTCCCTCTGAAAAGAAAATTGACAGCGTAATTTTAAATGGCTGCGAATGTGAGCCTTACCTTACGTCAGACTACAGGACAATGCTCGAAAGACCGCAGGATTGTCTTTTTGGTCTGAAGGCAATCATGAGGGCAGTTGGTGCCAGAAGAGGGTATATAGGTATTGAAAATAACAAAAAAGATGCCATAAAGATAATGCAGAATTTAACTTCAAATGAAGAAGATATTGAGGTTGTTCCTCTCAGGACAAAGTATCCCCAGGGTGGGGAAAAAATGCTTATAAAGGCAATTCTGGGAAGAGAGGTCCCCTCAGGAGGACTTCCCCTTGATGTTGGAGTGGTGGTAAACAATGTAGGAACAGCCTGTGCTGTCTGTGATGCTTTAAAAAAGGAAAAGCCTCTTATAGAAAGAGTTGTAACAGTAACAGGAGAGGGAGTTAAGAGACCTTCAAATCTTCTTGTCCGAATAGGAACACCTCTTAAAGATATTCTTGAATACTGTGGACTTAAGGAGAATGCAAAAGCGATTATAATGGGGGGACCCATGATGGGAATTGCTCAGCATACTCTTGATGTTCCTGTCATAAAAGGAACATCAGGAATTCTTGTTTTGACAGAGGAGCAAATAGCAAGAGATGAAGAACAGCCCTGCATAAGATGCTGTAGGTGTGTTGATCACTGTCCTGTGGGACTTTTCCCTACAACTCTTGCAAAACTTGTTAAAGCAGAAAGATGGGAAGAACTTGGAGAATACAACATAATGGACTGCATAGAATGCGGATGCTGCACCTATGTTTGTCCTTCAAAAATACCAATTGTTCAACTTATAAAGTGGGGTAAAAATGAATTCAGAAAAATTAAAAAATCTTAAAGAAAAAACAGAAAAGGTGATAGAAAACTCCCAAAAATACCTTATGCCAACCTACTCCCGCATCCCTATAGTGCCAGAAAAAGGTGAGGGTGTAAGGGTGTGGGATAAGGAAGGAAAATGTTATATTGATCTTGTCTCGGGCATAGGTGTTATGGCAGTTGGTTATTCTCATCCCAGAATATGCAAGGTAATAAAAGAACAGTCGCAAAAGCTTGTGCATTGCTCAAATCTTTACCATATAGAAAACCAGGCAAAGCTTGCCGAAAAGCTATGTCAGATTTCCTTTGCTGATAAGGTCTTTTTCTGTAACTCTGGTGCAGAGGCAAATGAGGCTGCTATAAAACTTGCAAGAAAATTCGGCTATCAAAAAGGTGCCTTTGAAATAGTCGCCATGGAAAATTCCTTCCACGGAAGAACCCTTGCAACCTTAGGTCTTACAGGACAGGAAAAATACAGAAAGTGGTTTGGTCCTTTTCCTCCAGGGTTTAAGTTCTGTGAGTTTAACAACGTAAAAAAACTAAAAGAGATGATAACCTCAAAAACCTGTGCGATAATAATGGAGCCCATTCAGGGAGAAGGTGGCATAAAAGAGGCCTCTCCTGAATTTATTGAAGCCGCAAGAGAGATTTGCACAGAAAAAGACATTCTTCTTATCTTTGATGAGGTTCAATGTGGTCTTGGGAGAACAGGCAAGTGGTTTGCCTACCAGCACTTTGGAGTTGAACCTGACATAATGACTCTGGCAAAACCTCTTGCAGCAGGACTTCCAATTGGAGCCTGTCTTGCTAAGAAAAATATAGCAGATATTTTTTCACCTGGAGACCACGCCTCCACTTTTGGAGGAGGCCCCCTTGTAACCTCTGTAGCTCTGGAGGTCCTGAACATTATGGAAGAGGAAAAGCTTGTGGAAAAGGCAAAAGAGATGGGAAAGTATTTCAGGAAAAAACTTTTATCCTTAAAGGAAAAATTTCCTTTTATAAAGGAGGTAAGAGGAAAGGGGCTTATGCTGGGAATGGAACTTGATATAGAAGGAAAGCCTGTAATGGATAAGGCAAGAGAAAAAGGGCTTTTAATAAATGTCACAAAGGGAAAAGTGCTAAGGTTTCTTCCTCCTCTTATTATAAAAGAGGCAGAAATTGATGAGGCAGTATTTATTCTTGAGGAAAGTTTCAAGGAGATTTAATAAACGCAAACTCTGAACACAAACTAAAGTAAAATGGCAAAGAAAAAAAGCAGTTTTGCAATAGGAATAGATGTTGGAGGAACAAACATTAAGTCTTTGCTTGTTGACAGAGAAGGCAAAGTCCTTGCCTCTGATACAAGAAGGAGTTTTGGAAAAGAAAGCAAAGAAAAAGAAAAAGTCCTTTCTCAACTTTTTCTCTCCATTAAAGCTCTCAAAGAAGAAGGAGAGAAAAAGGGCGTATCTTCACATCAAATTGCAGGAGTTGGAATTGGAGCACCTGGTCCTTTAAACACCGAGGAGGGAATAATTTACCAGGCTCCCAATATCCCCTCATGGAAGAATATTCCTATTGTCAAAATTGTTGAGGAGAGGATAAAAATTCCCTGTTTCTTAGAAAACGATGCCAATGCTGCAGCTTTGGGGGAGTGGTGGTTGGGAGCAGGACGGGGATTTGACTATATTTTGCTTCTGACCCTGGGAACAGGTATAGGAGGTGGAGTTATAATAAAGGGGGAAGTTTACAGAGGTGCAAGAGGTTGTGGAGCAGAAATTGGACACATGATAATAAAAGAGGGGGGAATTACCTGCGGATGTGGAGCAAGGGGATGTTTTGAGGCTTATGCTTCTGCAACTGGAGTTGTAAAAAGAGCAAAAGCCCTTGTAGATAAAGGATACAAAACTTTATTGAGTGAAAAGGAAGAGCTTGCCTGTGAGGATGTTTTTGAGGCAGCAAAGAAAAAAGATGAGATTGCTCTCTTTGTGGTGGAGGAGACCTGCAGGTACCTTGGGATAGGCATAGGCAACCTTTTAAATATATTTAACCCTGAAATTGTTATATTAAGTGGAGGTATGGCAAAGGAGGAGAAAATCCTTCTTCCTCTTGTGAAAAAATATACAAAGCTATTTTCCCTTAAAAGTTGCTTTGAAAAAGTTAAAATAGTGAGAGCAAAATTAAAAGATAGGGCAGGTGCTTTTGGAGCCTGCGCCACTGTCTTAAAAAAAGAGGGTATGATTTAAAATGCATATCTTGTGTATATTTCTCTATGATAACAGGTTTCTGGAAGATTTTCTTGAGGTTTTTGTCGAGGAGGAGATTGAGGAAGTTTTTGTCACCGAGGCAGAGGAACTCAGAGAGCTTCTTGCTTTCCGTGTTCCTGTTTTTAAGGAACTTCAGGTAACTCTTGGAAGAAGAAAAAAAGAGTGCAAACTGATACTTGCAATTGTCGAAAGCGAAAGAAAAATTGAAAAGATGGTGCGAAGCTGGAAGGAAGATCTTCAGCTTGAAAAAGAAGAAGTTGCTACTATATTTAGTTTCCCTGCAAAAGTCTGGCATATCTCGCCACACATTTATTAGTTTGGTTGACAGTTTTATAGCCAAAACTTGAAGATTGGAAAGGGTCTATGGACATAATTCTTGCTATTGGTCTTGCTTCTATCTTAGGGTTTGTGGGGGGGAAGCTTTTCAGCAGAGTGAAAATACCTGCGGTTACAGGATGGGTGATAATGGGAGTTTTGATGGGGTGCTCTGTGGCAGGTGTTTTCTCTCAGGAAATTTTGTCCCGTACGGGAATAATCTCCGATCTTGCCCTGGGGTTTATAGCTTTTTCTATTGGAGAAGAGCTCACCTTATCTAACCTTAGAAGACTTGGAAAGTCAGTTGCTGTGATGGTTTTATGTGAAGCATTTGGTGCCTTTTTCCTTGTAACAGTTTCCACTTTAATTTTAACAGGAAAACTTTACCAGGCTCTTCTCCTGGGAGCTATTTCTTCTGCCACCGCTCCTGCTGCAACTGTCATGGTAATTCAGGAAGTAAGAGCAAAAGGAGACCTTACAACCGCCATACTTTCCATTGTTGCTATAGACGATGCAATAGCTCTTATTTTATACGCCTTTGCTTCATCAATTGCAAAACTTTTCATATCACCAGGGACATCTTTTTCTTTTCTTTCTGTCTTCCTTAAACCCACAGAAGAAATACTTGGAGCATTGGTCCTTGGATTTGGGATAGGAGTTGTAATAAGCTTTTCCTCACGCTGGATAAGATCCTCTGTAGACTTTTTCGTAATTGTTGTAAGCGGAATTTTAATAAATATAGGCATATCAAATTCTCTCGGATTTTCTGAACTCCTTGCCAATATGAGCCTTGGGATGACAATAGCAAACTTTTCTCCCCGTCATATAAGGAGAATTTCCAACATATGGGGAAGTTCCACTGTTATTCTTTACATAATGTTTTTCTGCCTTGCAGGAGCACACCTTAATGTAAAAGTCATATCTCAGATAGGAATACTGGGACTTGTCTACACAGGCATGAGGATGGTGGGAAAATTCTTAGGAGCATCCTTTGGCGCAAAAATATCAGGTGCACCCCGTGTTGTCCAGGAATACGTGGGGCTTTCCCTTTTCCCACAGGTAGGAGTTGCCCTTGCTCTTGCAGTGGTCGTTGGAAGAGACTTTGGAGCATATGGGCCGGAGGGAAGGTATCTTGCCACTCTTGTTATAAACCTTCTTTTATTTACAACTGTTATAACAGAGATAATAGGACCTTATCTTACAAGGTGGAGCCTTATAAAAGCAGGAGAGGCGTCAAAGACATCTTAAAGTTTAAAGAATTTTAAGAGCAAGGAGGAAAAAATTAAAGCCGAGATAATTTGTGTGGGGACAGAGCTTCTTCTGGGGGATGTTGTTGATACAAATTCCTGTCAGATAGCAAAAATTTTAAACTCTCTTGGAGTGGATCTTTTCAGGAAAATCTCTGTGGGGGATAATTTTTTAAGAATAAAAAATGCGCTGAAGGAAGCTCTCTTAAGAGCTGACATTGTTATAATTTCCGGAGGGCTTGGTCCAACAGAGGACGATCTTACAAGAGAGGCAGTAAGTAAAGCTCTTGGGAAAAAACTTTCGGTGAGAGAAGATGTTTTTAAAAGAGTAAAAGAGAGGCTAAAACATCGCAATGTTCCAGAAAAAGTTATTTTAAAGCAATCTCTTGTCCCTTCTTCAGCAGAAATCATACAAAATCCTGTGGGAACCGCACCGGGAATTGTAATTGAAGAAAAAGGAAAAATTATAATCCTTCTTCCAGGAGTTCCCCGCGAGCTTAAGGCAATGCTCCCTGAGGTTGAAAAATACCTTGAGAAAAAAGTGAAGTCTTCCTCTGTGATAAAATCTCGTATCCTCAAAGCGTGGGGGTTAACAGAATCTCAGGTCAACGAAAAAATAGCCCCTTTAATGGCTCAAGAAAACCCAACTGTTGCTCTTCTTGCAAAAGAAGGCGAGGTACACATTCGCATCACTGCAAAATTTCCTCCATCCGAGGTTGAAGAGAAAATAAAAAGTGTAGAAAGTATAATAAGAGAAAAAATCGGAGATTATATCTTTGGAAAAGATGAGGATACCCTTGAAAAAGTGGTAGGAAATCTTTTAATTGAG
>DRTT01000133.1 GCA_011372105.1 Candidatus Aerophobota bacterium | reverse complement strand
TTATAGTGGACGAGGTGAATGGCGGAACAACAGCTCAGGACCTTGGTATCTATACAGGACAAGGCGGTGTTGCAAGTAGCGTGATTCATGGTGAGGATATAAATTATGTTACATGGGATACAAAACTTGATCTTTTAAACGATGGGACAGGTGTGGATAAAGGTTCCATTCAGATAACAGATAGAGCAGGAAATGTGGACATTATAGACCTTTCATCTGCCACAACTTTGCAGGATGTAAAGAACTTAATTGAAGCAGGTCCCAATACAAACGTTGAGGTTCAAATTAACCCTGATGGTGGGGGTATCACCATACATGACTTGAATGCCACCCCGACTCAGAATCTTGTGATAGAGGAAGTTGGTGGCGGAACAACAGCTCAGGACCTTGGTATCTATACAGGACAAAGTGGTGTTGCAGGAGATAAGGTGGGTGATAGAATCATATCTTACCTTAACACAGTTCTTCTTAAAACTTTAAATGGAGGAAGTGGAGTAGGTTCTGTTGCAGGTGATGATTTTCAGATAACTCAAAGAGATGGGGTAAGTTTTAATGTTGATATAAGCGGAGCGCAAACTCTACAGGAGGTCATAAATCTTATAAATAACGCCACAGGAAATACAGCCGTTTTTGCCTCCTATGATAGAGAGGGAAACGGAATACTTTTAACCGATACATCAGGAGGCACAGGAGACTTGAGTGTAGTTTCCCTCAACGGAAGTTCTGCTGCTTTGGATTTGGGAATATTGAAAAGTGTTGCCTCAGATACCCTTGAAAGTGATGATCTTAACCCCCAATACATTGCTCGTTGCACAAGACTTGAAACTCTCAATGGTGGAGAAGGAGTAGATCCTGGAAAAATAAGAATTACTGATCGTTCAGGACAGAGTGCGGAAGTTGACCTCTCAAGTGCTGAGACAATAGGAGATGTGATAGATGCTATAAATTCATCGGGAGTGGGTGTTACAGCAAGTATTAATTCCCAGGGAAACGGCATACTTATTACTGACACCACAGGAGGGACGCAAAGCCCATTAAAGGTAGAGGATGTGGGGGGGACCACGGCAAGAGACCTTAATATTTTAGGTTCCACCACAGGTACCACAATTGACGGAAGTTTTGAGGTGAGGGTGGAGCTTGGTTCAGAGGATACAACCCTTGAGGGAATAAGAGATGCCATAAATAACTCTGATGCGAAAGTTTATGCTGCTATAATCAACGATGGAACAGAAGTTAATCCTTACAGGCTTGTTATAACAAGCAAGATAGGAGGAGAAAGAGGGAGGGTAATAATTGACCCTGAATTTTCCTCTGGAGACCCCCTTGAATTTACAACTGCAGTAGAGGCTCAAAATGCGGTATTAACTTTTGGAGAGGGGGCAGGTTCACTTCTAATTACAGATAACTCCAACAGTATAGATCAGGCAATTCCAGGGGTAACTCTTAATTTGCTTGGCACATCAAGTGAAAGTGTATATGTGAATGTTAGTGCAGATATAGAGGGGATTAAGCAATCAATTATGAATCTTGTAGATTCTTACAATGACCTGATAGATGCCATAAATACCCAGCAAAGCTATGATGAGGATACAAAAGAGGAGGGAGGACCGCTTTTTGGGAATATAAATTTAACTTATATCCGCAATGGACTTCTCAAAGCTTTTACCGATCCTGTAGAGGGGGCAACTTCTATCAATTCTATATTTGAGATCGGGATTACAGCAGATATAACAGGTCACCTTATTGTCAATGAATCTGAACTAACTGATGCTTTAAATAACAATCTTGAGGGGGTGAGAGACCTCTTTTCTCTTTCTCAAAATGTTGCACTTTCCTCCTTTGGGACAGTTGCAAGTGCATCCTCAACCCATCCAAGTGGTAACTTTCCAGTTGAAAGTGTTAATAATGGGGATACATCCTCTGATAACTGGGGAAACTCTGGAGGAGGATGGAATGACGGAACCCGGTTCACTTTTCCGGATTATCTCACTCTCACCTTTGATAGTTTGAGAACAATTAACAAAGTTGTCATATACACCCTTGACTCTGCTACTTATCCTGCTTCATCCTATGGTATAAAAGATTACGAGCTCCAGTATCTTCTCCCAGGAGGTGATCCGGATAATACAGATGACTGGGAAACTTATGTGGCTGTTACAGGTAATACAAGTGGTAAAATTACCCATTACCTTCCCTCAATTTCCACACAGGCAATAAGACTTAAGATTAATGACAGCAACGATGGTGAATGGTCAAGGATTATTGAATTTGAAGCATACCAGGCGACAGGTATAGGGGGGAGGTTGAGGAACTATCTTAATTCTATCACTGATGCTACAACAGGTCTTATTGCCACAATAGAAGATAGCCTTCTTTCCCAAAACGAAAGTTTTCAGGAAAAAATTGAAGCACAGGAGGATATTCTTGAAATTAGGAGAGAATCTCTGTGGAGACAGTTTACCCAGATGGAACAGTATCTCAGTATGATGCAATCCCAGAGTAACTGGCTTTTTCAACAGATATCCGTTCTTAATGCTTTATCCACAAATCAGCGATAAAATAGGCAAAGGAGAAATTTAAAATGATGCAACCTGATGCTTTAAGAAAATATCGGGAAACTGAGGTTATGACAAGCAGTCCTCAAAAACTGGTTATCCTGCTTTACGAGGAGGCAATAAAGTGTCTTGACCTTGCAATTTTAAAGATAAAAACAGGAGAAACAGGTGAAGGAACAAAACTTCTTTTAAAAACACAGAAAATTGTGGCAGAGCTTATTTATTCTTTAAACATGGATGCAGGAGAGATATCTTTAAGGTTGTACACCCTTTACGAGTATATCTATAGAAGGCTGATAGAGGCTAATATGAGAAAAGATTGTCAGATTATAGAGGAAGTTCTTTCTCTTTTAAAACCATTAAAAGAGGCCTGGATTAAAGCTGTGGAGGTAATAAAAGATGAAGGTCATAATTGATGGGTATGAGGACCTTGTGATGGCTGAGGAAAATGAGACACTGGGAGAGCTTTTACTTCAGCTTGAAAAATGGATAAGCGAAAACAAAAGGGTGATAGTGGAGGTGAGACTTGAAGGAAAGCCTCTTTCAGAGAGTGATAAAAGGTCTCTTTTTAACAGGAGGGCAGGTGAATTTGAGACTCTGGAACTTTTCACTGCCAATCTGTGGCAGTGGGCTATGGGTTCCCTTGAGGAAATAAAAAGCTATCTTCCTCAGATAGCAAAAGAAATTGAGGGAGTTAGTTTTTTTATTCAGCAGGGGAACTACAAAGATGCTTTTCTTCTCCTGGGGAAGTGTATAGGATTATGGGATGAGATAAATGAAGTTTTAATGAAGATAGAAAATATTTTTGCCCTTGATTATACCAAGATTTTTCTTAAAGAAAATTTTTCCTGGCGGATGGAGGAAGTTGTTCAATATCTGAGGGAGGCAAAAAGAGCTTTAAGAGACAATGACTTCCTTGCTCTTGCGGATATTCTTGAGTATGAACTTGCTCCCAGGATAAGAGAGGAGAAAAAGGTGGTGGAGAAGATTATCAGTATTTTAAAACATCAGATGAACTGAAAATGAAAAGAGTTTTCTCCAGAGAATTTTTTATTGATGGCTTTTATAAGAAGAATTTATCTGTATTAGAAGAGAGAAAAGAAGGGAAAAAACTTATTGAAAAAATTGAATCTCTACCCTTTCCTCAAAATGCAGAGGTTGTAAAGACAAGAAAGGGACCTTTCACATTGAAAGTGAGAAAAGAAGATGGGGGAGAGATTCTATTCCACAGTGCCTATGACCCTTTCAAAGAGGCAAAAAACTTTATTACAGGATATAACTTAGAGGATACTCTTTTTTTAATAGTTATTGGATTTGGACTGGGTTACCATGTTGAGGAAATTTTAAGAACCTGTCCATGGATAAAACTTGTGCTTATTATAGAACCCTGTCCTTCTTTTTTTAAACTTGCTCTTGGTGTTCTGGACCTTTCTTTTATTCTTTCCTCTCCCAAGGTGAAACTGGTTCTGGAGGAAGACCCCTTAAAGATAAAAAAAGAAGTATTACCTCTGGCGGAAGTTTTCTTAACAGGGAAAAGTTCTATTGTATTATACAATCCCTATTTTTACCTTTTGAAGGATAAGATGAGTCAGATAAAAAAATCTGTTCAGGATGCTATATTCTGGTCAGTAACCAATCTCACCACAAATATTGCAAAGGGAGGTGTTTTTCAAAAGAACATTCTTCTTAATATTCCTGAGGTGATAAAAAATCCCGGAGTAAAGAATCTTTTTGGCAGGTTTAAAAATAAACCCGCAATTTGTGTGGCTGCCGGTCCCTCTCTTGATAAGAATGTCCACGTTTTACACCGGGCAAAAAACAGAGCTTTAATTATCTGTGTTGATGCTGCTTTAAAAACTTTGCTTGAGAAAGGTGTAAAACCCGATATAGTTGTAAGTATTGATTATGGAATAGGTGCGAGAAATCTTTTCAATGGAGTAATGGATAAAACAGATGACCTTTTTCTTGCAGCAGACCCTGAGGTTTACCCCAGGGTCCTATCTGACTTCAAAGGGAAAAAATTCATTATTAACATCCGCAAACCCCTCACAAGATGGCTTGAAAGATTTGTGGGAGACAAGGGTCTTTTAAATAAAGGGGCAAGTGTTGCTCATACTGCTTTTTCTCTTGCAGAGGCTTCAGGAGCAAATCCTATTGTGCTTGTAGGTCAGGACCTCTGTTATCCAGGAGGAGTTACGCACGCAGGAGGAGCTGTTCCTCGAAAGAAAATAGCCGTTGGAGTTGATAAAAAGACGGGTAAGAAATATCTTCTTATAAGAACAGAGGAAGGAAACTGGGTTGCAAGAGATCTTGTTATGGTTGAGGATATTTACGGCAGGCCTGTTCCCACAAGTCCTGATATGTATTCTTATCTTATTTATTTTGAGAGGTTAATTGGGTCAACAAAGACAAAAGTGATAGATGCAACAGAAGGAGGTGCCAGGATAGGAGGAACAGAGATTATGCCATTGGAGAAGGTGGTGGAGAAATACTGTCAGGAGGAATTTGAGGTGAGGAAGATTCTGGAAGAGGCAGCCAGAGTAAAGGAAGAGGTTGATCTTGATGGATTGAGGGAAGAAATGAAAAGAGTGATTTTGAAATTAAGAGAAATAAATTTTTATGCAGAACAGGGACAAAAAGCAGTGGCAAGATTACAGGAAGGTTTTAAAAGAAAAATCTCAAATTACAGGGAGTTAAAATCTCTGGCAAGCGAATCCAACAGATTGCAGGAAAAAATTGGGAAATTTGAAGAATATATTCGCTCCTTTCTTGAAGACGAAATGTATTCCCATCTTTATCTTGCACAACGCAGGACAAATTTAAGGCTGGATAAATTTTCAAAGAGAAAAAAACTTATAAACCAGATGGAAAAGGTGGGAATATTTTACGAAGGTGTGAAAAAAGCAACCACCAAACTTATTAAAGATTTTGAGTTTTCTCTTGCAAGTATTTCTTAAGTTTTGATTTTTGCAGAAAGGAGTCAGGGGGTAGTATTTTCAAGAGCCTTTATTCTTCTTTCGTGGTCTAAAAGTTTTTCTGAAATTTTGTCTATTTTCTCGCCAAGTTCTCTTCTTGTTTTACTTATCTCTTTTTTTAGCCCTTCTTCTCTTTTTTTTATTTCTTCTGTTAATTCTTCTCTTGTTTTGTGCACCTCTTCTTTCAATCCATCTCTCACCCCAATTATCTCAGCTTGAAGTTCACCTCTCATCTGGTGCATCTCCTGCCTCAACCCATCTGCTATTCTATCTATTTTTTGATCTAAAGTTCTGTGTCCTTCTATAAGAAGGTCCATTTTTCTATTAAGGTCTTCAAGGATAATTTCAAACCGTTCTTTCTCACCCATCTTAACCTCCGGCGAGTTTTGCCTCAACTTTGGCAAGTCTTTCACGAATGTCCATTGCTACCTGTAGATGAGAGTCGAGTGAGTCTATTCTTCCGTCAACTCTTCTTATTTCTGCCAGGAGCTCGTTTCGGAGAGAATTTATTTTATCTCCAATTCCTCTTGAGAGGGATTCTATCTTCTCATCAAGCCTTTTTATCTCCACCTCTCTGAGAGAATCTATCTTCTCGTCCAACCTCTTGTAGTCAGCCTCCATTTTCCCACCAAGAGTCTCTATCTTCTCATCAAGCCTTTTTATCTCCACCCGTAAGGCTTTTATCTCTGGTGCTACAATGTCCTGCAGAGCCCTTTTTACATTCTCATAGACTCCCATTTTTTTTCTCCAATTTTTCTCCGCAATTTATTATACAGGAATTTTCCTTTTTAGCAAGAGGTGTTTAATAAATTTTTACATAAATGGTATAAGTTTTGCATTATAAAGTTAAAGTATTTTGTGGATTTTGCCGATAAGTAGATAAAACGGCGAGAGGAAACTTATGAATAAAGGTTTTATCAGAATCGGTGAGCTTTGCCGGAGAATAGGGGTAAAGCCGTATACTTTAAGATACTGGGAAAAAGAGTTTGGTGATTTTATCAGGCCTTACAGGAGTAAGGGGAGGCACAGAAGGTACAGAGAAGATGATTTGAAGGTTCTTATGAAGATTAAGGAACTTATAAAGGACAAAGGATACACTGTGAAGGGGGCGAAAAAAGCTTTAGGTATTGAGCGGTCAACTATGCTGGAGAGGGAAAAAAATTCACTGGAGGAAGGAAATTATTTCCAGGGTAAAAAGGTATTGATAACCGGTGGGACAGGAACAGTGGGAAGAGAACTCACCAGAAGACTTCTTTCCTTTTCGCCTTCTGTAGTCCGCATATACAGTAGAGATGAGACAAAACAATTTGAGATGGCTGAAGAATTCAGGCAGGTGGAAAATTTAAGGTTTTTCATCGGAGATGTAAGAGATGGAAAGAGACTGGAGATGGCCATGGAGGATGTTGATATTGTGTTTCACCTTGCAGCCTTAAAACACGTTGCTTCCTGTGAATACAATCCCTTTGAGGCAATCAATACCAATGTATATGGTTCTCAAAATGTGATAAATGCCGCCTTAAAAGTAAATGCGGAAAAGGTAATTTTTACATCAACTGATAAAGCGGTAAATCCCACAAGCACAATGGGAGCTACAAAACTTATGGCTGAGAAGCTTTTCACTGCAGCAAATTATTATAAGGGGAAAAGAAGAACAGTATTTGCCACAGTGAGATTTGGCAATGTTTTGGGCTCAAGAGGCTCTGCTGTTCCCTTATTTAAAAATCAACTTTTAAAAGGAGAAAAAATTACCCTCACAAGTAAAAAAATGACAAGATTTGTTATGTCTTTGAAAGATGCTGTGGATTTCATTTTTAAAGCAAGTTTTCTGACGAGGGGAGGAGAAGTTTTTGTCCCCAAGATGCCCGTCGTAAGAATTGTTGATCTTGTGGAGGCAATAGAAGAAGTTTTGGGTTTTAAGAACGGAATCAAAGAAATCGGAACAAAACCTGGTGAAAAATTGTATGAGGAGCTTATGACAAAAGATGAGGAAAAAAGAGCCCTTGAAAGAGAAGATATGTATATAATCCTTCCTCCTTTTAAATCAGGTGATGGAAAATATTCCTATCCTGGAGCTTTTATTTTGACAGATAACAATCACTGCACTTCCGAGAAAGGGGAATTTTTATCTAAAGAAGAATTAAAAAAATTACTTGAGGAGGAGAGTCTTTTGTGAAAAAAATAAAAAACATTCTCGGATTCATACCTGCAAGGGGTGGCTCAAAAGGTATTCCAAGGAAAAATGTTAGATTTGTAGATGGAAAACCTTTGATATTTTACACCATAAATGAGGCTTTAAAATCAAAATTTTTAAGCAGGGTGGTTGTTTCAACAGATAGCAGGATAATAGCTGCTCTTGCGGCAAAGTATGGGGCAAAAGTTATAAAGAGACCGAAGGAACTTGCCAGGGATGATACTCCTACCTCACCTGTCATTTTGCATGCTTTGCAGGAACTTGAAAAAGAGGGATATAAACCTGATCTTATAGTTATTCTACAGCCGACTTCCCCTTTCAGGAAATCCTATCATATAGATGAGGCAGTAGAACTTTTTCTTAAAAGTGATTGTGATTTTGTTGTAAGCGTTTGTGAGGCCAAGATAACACCTTTTTGGTGTTTCACGGCTGAAAAAAATTACCTTAAGCCTCTTCTCAAACATAATCTGTCAGGGAAAAGAAGACAGGACCTGCCCAGAACTTATGTTCTTAACGGAGCAATATTTATCTATACTCCAGATAAACTTTTTAAAAATAATCTTAATTACTTCAACGGTAAGACTTTGCCTTATTTTATGAAACCGGAGGAAAGTATAGATATAGACGATGAGCTTGACCTTATTCTTGCAAGAGAACTTATGAGAAAGGAGATTTATGAGGAAAGTAAAAGTTTCAGGTAAAGTAGTGGGAGAGGGAGAAAGCTGTTTTATAGTTGCAGAGGCAGGAATAAACCATAATGGAGATGTTATTCTTGCTAAAAGGCTGATTGATGCTGCCAAAAAAGCAGGAGCAGACGCAGTTAAGTTCCAGACTTTTAAAGCAAAGAATATCCTGACAGAGGATGCAGTAAAAGCTAATTATCAGAAAGAGAGTAGAAAAGACCAGGAATCTCAATACGAGATGGTTAGAAGGCTTGAGTTAAACAGAGAAGACTTCAAAGAGCTTGCAGATTATGCAAAGAAAAAAGATATTATCTTTTTATCTTCTCCTTTTGACATAGAAAGTGTTGATCTTTTATGTGAAATTGATGTTCCTGCTTTTAAAATTCCATCAGGTGAGATAACAAACCTTCCTTTTTTAAGATACATAGCAAAAAAGAAAAAACCTATTATTCTATCCACAGGAATGTCAAAGCTTGGAGAGGTGGAGGATGCTATTGACGTTATTAGGGATGAAGGAGTTGAGGATATTGTTCTTCTTCACTGTGTTACAGGTTATCCTGTTGAGCCACAGGATGTGAACTTGAGAACTTTGCAAACACTTAGATGTGCCTTTGGTCTCCCTGTTGGTTTTTCAGACCATACACTAAGCCTTACAATCCCTGCGGTTGCCTTCGCACTTGGAGCATGTGTTATTGAAAAGCACCTTACCTTAGATAAAAATCTTCCAGGACCTGACCATAAGGCTTCTCTTGAGCCTGATGAATTTAAAAAAATGGTAAATTCTGTAAGAGAGGTGGAAAAAGCTTTGGGAGACGGAATAAAAAGACCAACGGAGAAAGAAGAAGAAATTAAAAAGGTTGTAAGAAAAAGTATTGTGGCAAAAGAATTTATACCCGAAGGAGTATCCCTCACGGAGAATATGCTTACCTTTAAAAGGCCGGGGACAGGAATTGAACCAAGATACGTGGATTTCATTATTGGAAGAAAAACCAAACAAGCTATAGGAAAGGACGAGTTGATTTCAATGGATAAAATAGAGTGAAAATTATGAGAAAGAAAATAGTGTATATTACAGGTTCCAGAGCTGACTTTGGAAGAGCCTATTATATCCTGAGGGCTATTCAAGAACATCCTGATTTTAAACTGCACATTATAGCAACTTCTATGCATCTTGCTCCTGAATTTGGGTATACACTTCAGGAAATAGAGGAAAAATTCCGGGTGGATGAAAAGGTGGATATGCTTTTGTGCAGTGACGGAGGAGGTGCAATGGCAAAATCTTTTGGGATTGGAGTTGTTGGGATTGCCCAGGCTATGGAGAAAATCATGCCGGATTTAACACTTCTTCTGGGAGACAGAGGCGAGATGCTGGCAGGAGCTATAGTTTGTAAACACTTGAATATACCTGTTGCTCATATTGGTGGTGGACATCTTTCAGGTTCAATAGATGATAGGATACGCGATGCTATCACTGTTTTCTCCGATTTTCATTTTGTTGCCAGCAAAAAATGTTTTGAACGGGTGATCTCTATAGGCGCTGATCCTTCAAAGACTTATATTGTG
>DRTT01000039.1 GCA_011372105.1 Candidatus Aerophobota bacterium | reverse complement strand
CTATTATAAGGTGGACAGGGATAGTGGCAGCAATTCTTGTTGCCTCTTATTTTGTGGTGGAGAAGGTGGCAACCCCTGTTTTATCTCCTGAAAATACTTCTGGTAAGACAACCGAATCTTTGTCATCTCAAACAGAGGAGGAAAAAATAGGCCCTATATATGAATTTGAGCCCATTATAGTAAATTTAAATGAGGAGGGGGCAAGAAGATATCTTAAGGTAAGTATGAGTCTTGAGGTAAACGATGCTGAGGTAATCAAAGAGATTGAACTTTTAAAACCCCGGCTCCTTGATTGCCTTATTACTCTTCTCTCCAGCAAAACTTTAGAAGATATTGAAGGAGCAAAAGGTAAGGAGAATTTGAGAAGGGAAATTGTTGCTGAGGTTAACAGGTATCTTAACAGAGGAATAGTCGTAAACGCTTACTTTGGTGAATTTATAATTCAGTAGGAGGATACAATGGGGGATGTTCTCAGCAAGGAAGAGATAGAAGCTTTGCTTTCTGCAGTTTCTGAAGGGAAGATTCCTCACTCAGAAAAAAAGAAAAAGCCTTCTTTTAGAAAAGCAACAATCTCCTATAACTTTAAAAGACCTGCTCTTATTTCAAAGGATCAAATTAGAGTTCTTGAATTTTTACACGAGGATTTTACAAGAAGTCTCGGAGTTAAGCTTTCTGGTCACCTTAGAACAACTGTGGAAGTTGAGATAGTTGCAACAGAGCAACTTACCTATACAGAGTTTATAGTTTCTTTATCAGAGCCAACTTACATTGTAGTTGTTGATGTTAGCCCTCTTTCAGGTCAGATTATTTTTGAGTTTAATCCCCTTCTTGTTTTTTTCATAGTTGATCGTCTTCTGGGAGGCTCAGGGAAAAGTTCCCAGGAGGTTCGTGAGCTCACAAGTGTTGAGCGAGCTATAATGGATAGAATTCTATCCTTGACCTTAGAGTCTTTTAAGGAGGCTTACGCACATATTGTTCCTTTAAAGACCTCTGTTAGGGCAAAAGAGTCAAATCCCCAATTTGTTCAGATCGCCTCAGGAAATGATCTTGTTATATCTTGCATATTTAAGGTGGGTATGGGACAAAATTATGGAACAATGACAATATGTTATCCTGTTTCAACCATAAGGCCCATTCTTCCTCGCTTAAGCTCTAAGAGGTGGATTTCTGAGAAGGAAGAGGAAGGAGAGGGGGAAAGTTCTCAAATTCTGCAGAAAAAGCTGTTAGAGGCAAAAGTAGATGTTACGGTGGAACTGGGGAAGGCAGAGGTTACCGTGCTTGAGTTTTTAAGGCTTGCACCAGGAGATGTTGTCAGGTTAAATCAACCTGTTAATAGAGACCTTCTTGTTAAGATTCAGGGTTTTCCCAAATTTTATGCCATTCCTGGCAAGGTGGGGAGAAGAAGGGCAGTGCAAATTACATCAATTATAAGAAAGGAGGATTAAGGTGAGCTCTGATAGAGAGTCAATGGAGAATGTAGGAGAGAAAAAAGAAGAAGAGAAAATAGAGGTTAAACCAGCAGAGTTTCCAAAACTTGATAAGGAAAAAGATTTCTCCATGCAATCTCAGAGTCAGCAGACTAATCTGGAGGCGATATTTGACGTTCCTCTTCAAATTTCAGCAGAACTTGGCAGGACCTCCATGTCAATTAAGGAGATTCTTCAACTTGCCCCAGGTTCTGTAATTGAACTTGACAAACTCGCAGGTGAACCAGTAGACCTTCTTGTCAATGGTAAATTAATAGCGAAGGGGGAGGTGGTGGTAACAGAGGAAAATTTTGCTGTGAGGATTACTGAAATTATCGGACAGGAGGCAAGGATAAGGAAACTCCAATGAGCTTTGAATCCTCTTTTCTTTTAAGTTCCTTAAAGGCTTTTTTTTCTCTAATAGCGGTGATAGGACTTTTGTACTTTTTTATGCGTTTTTTATCAAAATTTTCTTCAGTAAAGGGAAAAGTTATCACCAAAAAAGGTGATATAGTTCAAATTGTGGATAAAATAAGCCTTTCACCCAAGAAGTTCATTTATTTTTTAAGGGTGGGGGAAAAAATTTTTGCAATTGGTGTAAATGGGGGGATAAACCTTCTTTTTGTTATAGAGGATAGTGAAGTTGTGAAGGCTTTTCAAAGTGAGTCTGGAAATTCAAAGTTTGGAGGATTTTCCAAGGTCTTGAGAGATATTTTTTCTTCACAGAAACCAAATTTAACACTTTTCTCAGTTACAAAAGAAGCAGAAAAAAGAAGCTAAAATGCTTTTTAAAAAATATAAAAAAGCCATTTTATTAATTTTAATTGTGAATGTTAGTATTCTTTTTCTGGGGGTGAATAACTTCAGCATGGCAGCCTCACCTCAGGAATTTCCGATACCAAAAATTAAAATAGAAATAGGAGGAGAAGAGGGAGAGCCTCAACAGGTGGGAATTGCTATTCAAATCCTTTTCTTGCTTACAATTTTATCTCTTGCTCCAGCTTTTGTTATCATGATGACCTCTTTTACCCGCATTATAGTAATTCTTTCTCTTTTGCGTTCTGCTCTTTCCATGAGGCAGCTTCCTCCAAATCAAATCTTAATTGGACTTGCCCTTTTTTTAACCTTCTTCATCATGACACCCACCTGGATTGAGGTTAAGGAAAAAGCTCTTGAGCCTTACCTTCAAGGTAAGATAACCCAGCAGCAAGCCTGGGAGGAAGGAATAAAACCTGTAAAAGAGTTTATGTTAAGGCAGACAAGAAAAAAGGACCTTTACCTTTTTATGAACTATGCCAAACAAGAGATGCCTGAGTCATTAAGTGATGTTCCTGTAAATGTTCTCATTCCTGCTTTTATCACAAGTGAGCTTAAAACTGCCTTTCAAATAGGTTTTGTTCTTTATATTCCCTTTTTAATTATTGATATAGTTGTATCAAGTGTGATAATGTCAATGGGAATGTTTATGCTTCCCCCTATGATGATTTCTCTTCCCTTTAAGATACTTTTATTTGTTCTGGTGGATGGCTGGGACCTTGTAATAAGGTCAATAATTGAAAGTTTTAGATGAAGGAGGGTTAAAGTGAGTCCAGAGCTTGCAGCCGAGATAGGGAGAAGGGCAATTCTGACAGCCGGACTTATATGTCTTCCCCCTCTTTTGATAGGTCTTGTGGTGGGACTTATAATAGGTATATTTCAGGCTATTACCCAGATTCACGAAATGACTCTCACATTTATTCCCAAAATAATAGCGGTGGGAGTTGTTATTTATTTTCTTTTTCCCTGGATGTTGAAGATTATGATTCACTACACCTCAACTTTATATCTTGGCATAGGATTTTTAATGAAGTGATTTGCTATGGAAAAACTCTTATCTCTTGAGGGAATTGTTATTTTCTGGTTTTGTGTTGCAAGAATAAGCGGGCTTTTCATGAGTATGCCTTTACTGGGTTCTTCTTTTCTACCAAGACAGGTAAAGGTAGCCTTTGCTATTGTTTTAGGTTTTCTTGTATTTTCAACCTCTGAATTTTCTCAAAATTTTATACTGCCCTCTCATTTTTTTGAGTATTTTCTTCTTTTTGCAGGCGAGGTGGGAGTGGGACTTTTAATTGGATATGGGGTGAGAGTTCTTTTTATAGGTGTGCAACTTGCAGGTCAAATCATAGGGTTTCAGATGGGACTTGGTATGGCTGAGCTTCTTGACCTTCAGGAGGAGGTAAATTTATCAGTTATCTCTCAATTCAAGAATATCCTTGCTATGATGATTTTTCTCTCTCTTAATGCCCATTACTTTTGCCTTAAGGCTCTCTTTGACAGTTTTAAATTAATCCCTATTGGTAAATTTTATATTTCAGCTCCCCTTGTAAAAGAGCTTTCAAATCTTGTTGGAAGCGTGTTCGTCATTTCTCTGAAGGGAGGTGTTCCGGTAATTCTTACCCTTTTTCTTGTGCAGATAGTTATGGGAGTTATAAATAGAGTAATACCCCAGGTGAATATCTTTATGATTTCGCTTCCTTTAAAAATTATGATTGGGATTATTGTGATTGGTTTATCCATGCCCTATTTTCTCTACTTCCTTGAAAATCTTTTTGGGAAAATTTATCAAAATCTTACTTTGCTTCTTGTAGTTGCAGGAGGAAAAATTTAAAATGCCGGAAGAGGATAAGATTCATCCGCCAACTCCGCGGAGAAGACGGCGGGCAAAAAGCAGAGGACATGTGGTAAAAAGTATTGAGGTGAATTCAGCAGTTATGCTTGCAGGGAGTGTACTTTTATTCAGATTTTTTGGCTGGTCTCTTCTTGTAAGGCTTTTTTCTATTTTTCAAAAATTCCTGAATGAGTTTTACCTCTTTGCCCAAAACCCATGGGATGCCTGTTTTATATTCAGAAAGACGCTCCTTTACACAGGCATCTTACTTTTACCTCTGTTTTTATTCTTTCTTGTTGTGGGTTTTGTTTCTAACATAGCCCAGGTTGGCTTTGTCTTCAGCTTTTACCCTCTTGTTCCGGATTTTGACAGGATTAACCCTGTAAAAGGTTTAAAGCGTCTTTTCTCAAAACAAGCTCTTGTGAGACTTTTTATCTCCATCCTGAAAATAAGTTTTATTGGAACTTTTGCTTATCTTGTGTTAAAAAGAGAACTTCCTTTTATTTTCTCTTTAACAGGACAGCAGATACCAAGAATTTTTCTTGCCACCTTCAATCTTTTATTGGAACTTTTGCTTTATCTGTGTCTTGCGGTGGTCCCTCTTGCTTTTTTAGATTATCTTTTCCAGAAAAGAGGATATGAAAGAGAACTCAGAATGACAAGGGAGGAATTAAAGGAAGAAATAAGACAGACAGAAGGAGACCCTCTTATAAAAAGCAGAATAAGAAGACTTCAGCGACAGATGTTAAGGTCCAGAATGATGCAGAAAGTTCCTCAAGCGGATGTAGTTATCACAAACCCTTCTCATATTGCTGTTGCTTTACAATATGAAAGAGAAAAGATGAATGCACCGGTTGTTGTGGCAAAGGGAAGAGGTTTTATAGCCGAAAAAATTAAAGAGATAGCAAGAAGACACAATGTCCCAATTGTTGAAAACAGATGGCTTGCCCAGATGCTTTATAAATCAGTTGAGATAGGAGAGGAAATTCCCGTTAAATTTTACAAGGCGGTGGCAGAAGTTCTTGCCTATATTTATAGATTAAAAGACAAGAGGTTATAAAAATGCCAACAGGAACCTTAACTTTTCTCACAAGAAGAAGCGAGATTGGATTTTCACTTGCGGGAATAGGTATTATAGCTGTTCTTGTTATACCTCTTCCTCCAGTTTTGCTTGATATTTTATTAAGTTTTAATCTTGCAATAACTTTTATGATTTTTCTTCTGACAGTGTATGTGAGAAGACCTCTTGATTTTTCAGTTTTTCCATCACTTCTTCTTCTTGTAACTTTATTTCGCTTGAGCCTGAATGTAGCTTCAACAAGACTTATCCTTCTTCACGGATATGCAGGTAAGGTAATTCAGGCTTTTGGATATTTTGTTGTGGGAGGAAATTATGTTGTGGGGATTATTGTTTTTGTTATCCTTGTTGTTATTAATTTTATTGTAATAACAAGAGGGGCAACTCGTATATCTGAGGTTGCTGCTCGTTTTACTCTTGATTCCATGCCTGGTAAACAGATGAGCGTGGATGCTGACCTTAATGCAGGTCTTATAACTGAGGAGGAGGCAAGAAGAAGGAGGTTTGAGATAGAAAGACAGGCAGATTTTTATGGGGCGATGGATGGAGCAAGCAGGTTTGTCAGAGGAGATGCTATTGCTGCTATTATAATTCTTCTTGTTAACATAATAGGAGGACTTGCTATAGGAGTTATTCAGCATAAGATGCCTTTTCAGAAAGCTCTGCATACGTATACCCTGCTTACAGTGGGAGATGGGATGGTTTCGCAGATTCCCGCTCTTTTAGTTTCAACTGCTGCGGGAATAATAATTACCCGCAGCTCTTCTGAATCTCGCCTTGCTCTTGATTTTGTAAGTCAAATGCTAAGTCAGCCAAAAGTTTTAGCCATTGTTTCCTTTCTTCTTTTTCTATTTGCCCTTTTACCCGGTCTTCCCAAAATTCCTCTTTTTATTCTATCCTTCCTTGCTGGAGCAACATATTATTTTTTAAGGCAGAAGGAGGAAAAGGAAGAAGAAAAAGAAATGAAAGAGAAAGTTCCAGAGAAAAAAGAGTCCATGGAAGAACTTCTTCGGATAGACCCACTTGAGATTGAAATTGGATATGGTCTCATTCCTCTTGTGGATACCTCGCAGGGAGGAGATATTCTGGAGCGAATTACACTTGTTCGTCGTCAGCTTGCGCTTGAGCTTGGAATAATTGTTCCTCCCATAAGAATAAGGGACAATTTGCAGCTTAAGCCAAATACTTACAGGATAAAAATAAGGGGAGTGGAGATTGCAGAGGCAGAGCTTATGTTAAAGTACTGCCTTGCCATGGACACAGGTATGGTTGAAAAGCCACTTAAGGGAATACCCACAAAAGATCCTGCTTTTGGTCTCCCAGCTATATGGATTAAAGAAGAGGAAAAAGAGAAGGCAGAACAGGCAGGTTATACAGTTGTAAATGCCTCCTCTGTCTTTATAACTCATCTTACTGAGATAATAAGAAATCATGCTCATGAGCTTCTGGGAAGGCAGGAGGTTAAAAACTTGCTTGATAATATCGCTCAGGATTATCCTGCGGTTGTGGAAGAGCTTGTTCCCAATCTTTTAAGCCTTGGAGAGGTGCAAAAGGTGCTGCAGAATCTTCTCCGGGAAAAAGTTCCCATAAGAGACCTTTTAACCATTCTTGAAACACTTGCTGATTGGGCAGGGCAGACAAAAAACATAGATATTCTTACAGAGCATGTAAGACAGAGCCTTTCTCGCACCATAAGTAAAAAATACCAGAATGAGAGGGGAGAAATATGGGCAATAACTCTTTCTCCCTCACTTGAAGAAGAGATATCAAAAGCAGTGGAACATACAGAAAAGGCCTCTTTTATCAATCTTGACCCTGCAGTTGTCCAGAAGATAATAGATGCACTTTCTCCTCTTGTTAAAAAAATGCTTTCTTTACAGAAAGAGCCAGTGGTTTTATGTTCTTCAGGGACAAGACCATTTTTTAAAAGGATTGTGGAAAAATTTATCCCTTCTCTTGTTGTTCTTTCTTATAACGAGATAGTTCCTGAGGTCAAAATAAAGACGGTGGGAATTTTGCAGATATAAGGCAGAAGAGGTGAAAGATGGAATCTGATAAAGAAAAAATGATCGTTGAGTATCTCCCTCTTGTAAAATATGTGGTTGACCGTTTGCCTTTTGCCTCTCTTCCCCAGGTTTCACGGGAGGACCTTATAAGCAGTGGAATAATAGGTCTTTTAAAAGCTGTTGAAAGTTTTGATCCTTCAAGGGGGATAAAATTTAAAACTTATGCTATACCCCGAATTAGAGGAGCCATAATAGATGAGCTTCGCAGACTTGACTGGATTCCTCGCTCCCTCAGGAAAAAAGCCTCACATCTTGAGGAAGCCTATTTTTCGCTTGAGAGAAAACTCGGGAGAGCTCCCACTGAGGGTGAGCTTTCCAAGGAGCTGAATATATGTGAAGAGGAGCTTTTCAAGTTAATTGCTCATGTAAATTGTTTTTCCCCTGTTTCCCTGGAGAATGAGGTGACAGGGGAGGGTAAATCTCTCCTGGAAAAAATTGCCTCCAGTGAAGCTGAGAACCCTATTGAAGTTCTTGAAAAAAAAGAGATAAAAGAGAGGATAAGAGAGGTTCTGGAAAAGCTTTCCTTCAGAGAGAAGATGGTTATTATTCTTTACTATTATGAAGAGCTGACCTTCAAGGAGATAGGGCGTGTTCTCGGAGTTTCAGAGTCAAGAGTATCTCAAATACATGGCAGAGTAATGTTGAAACTTAGAAGCACTCTTTCTAAGCTGAAGAAAAGCCTTTTTTAATCTGCCCTTTGTAAAAAGGGGCGAAAATGAGATTAAATCACATAAGAGAGGTTGGCAGGTTACCTTTTTCCCAGAGAATAAACAGGCTTTTAAAGAGAGACCCGCGTCAGGATAGAAGAAATTTTTTAAAGTATCTTGATAAGGAAAGTAGAAAAGGGAGCAAAAAAGAATTTTTAAGTAAGAAAAGAAAAAATTCTTTTAAAAGAGAAGGCAAAGATAATAAAAATTTTCCTGAGGATAAGGGAAGGTTTATTGATGTTAGAGTTTAATTATACAATAAGGAGGCGAAAAAATGATTCAGAAACTCTATTTAAGACAAAACCTTGAGCAGAAGATGCAGTTAAAGCTTATAGGGGAAATTAAGGTGGCAGAATTTTTATCCCTTCCTGAGCCTTATTTTGAGTTTTATGTAAAAGAGGTGGAAAATGACCCTCTTTTCTCTGTTTTGAAGGAAAAATACAGGATTGTAAGTTACAGGAAATTTTACGATGTAAGAGTTGCAAAAAAAGTTGAACTAAAAGATGAGGCAGTGCCTGAGGAAAATCTCGGAGAAATGGAAAAATTTTTCTCTGACCCTTCTCTGATGAAATTTTTAACAAAAGTGGGAAATGCTATAGGAGAGGAGGATTTCAGAAAAGTTCTTTACGGAAAAATAAGTCTGGAAGAGGTTAAGAAAAAATGTGGTTTTTCTTCCAGGGAGATGGAGATTTTTAAAGAATTTTTAAACAACTTCCAACTCCACCAGATTATAAATTCTTCCTCCTTTTCGTTTTCGGTTTCACCTTTTAAACCCAGGCTTTTCTTAGTGGCATCTTTTGTGTGGGAAAAGGACGAACTTTTTATACAACCTACAGGAGAATACCTTGCAAAGGGAAAGTATCAGATAAATTACAAAAGATTTGAGGAGCTTGTAGAAAAAGGAAAGATAAAAAAAGAGGAAGTTAGCAGAATAGAGGGCATTTTTAAAAAAATTGAGATGATAAATCGCCGCACAACCTGCATTTATAAAGTTCTGGAATATCTTAAAAAATTGCAGTTTAACTTTTTTAAATCCGGTAACCCCATTGATCTTCTTCCCTCAACCCAGAGTGAGGTTGCAAGAAGAATCGGTGTTCACCCAAGCACTGTAAACAGATGCATTTCCAATAAAAGTATTCTAACTCCTCAGGGTGAGGAAAAACCCATAGGATTTTTCTTTTCCCCTCGGTGGGCAAAAAATCTTGTTAAGAAAGTAATTTTAGAGGAGAAAGAGAAACTTGAAAAAAACCTTCTTTCATCTCCCCTCACTGATAAGCTAATTCAGGAAAAAATTATTGAGGATTATGGTATCCACCTTTCAAGGCGCACAGTTTGTAAATACAGAAAGGCTCTCCGGATCCCCGCCTCTTATAAAAGATGTAGATAACCTGCCTTTTTATTTTTTCTTTCTAGGTCTAAAGTTTTTTGAAAATTTGCCGATATGTTAAAAGAGTATGTGGTGAGCATCACAATCTAAGGAGAAAAAAATTGCTCTTTGGCTTTCAGGGTTTTCAGGAGAGACGATTTCTCATAAAAAGATAAAAATTTATGTACGAGAGTGGACAGTTTTTCATCACTTATTAGCCTGTTGTAAATGGTGAGGTATTCTTTAACCAGGTCAGTGTTGATACCTGTAAGGTTAGCAATGTTGGAAGGTGTAATTCCCTGGCGATAAAGAAGTATAACTCTTAAAAAATCGTCAATGTATTTTTCCACGTAGGTTTTTGGATATCCTGTAGAAGAGGAAATTTCTGTTTCACTTGATCCCTGAAAAAACATTTTAATTATCTGGGGTTTGTTTAAACTTCTTGTCAAAAGCTGAGGAAGCCTTGCTCGGGTAACTACTTTTATGCCACGGGATTCAAGCTCTTTTATGTATTCCACCACTGTCCTTCTGTCAAGAAAAAGAAGATTTGCTATGTCTTCCTGGCTCAGTGACCCCCCCTGTGCAAATGCTTCCTGCGTGATGCGTTGAATTATTCTAAGTTTCAGCTCCTTAAGACCATTTTGCTTTTTATACTCTGTGTCCTCCGGGTGGTAAAGTGTAAGTTTCACAGGGACAAGCTGGCAATCCTTTAAAAGTTTCCCGGGTGGCTCGCTGATACTAACAACATAGAGTAGAATCTGTCCCTCTTCAATGAAGTCAGGATTAAAGATTCGGATAAATTTTAAGACATCTTCTCCCAGCATCTCGGAAGTAACAGAAGAAAATCCATAACGG
>DRTT01000054.1 GCA_011372105.1 Candidatus Aerophobota bacterium | reverse complement strand
TATTTATCAGGGTGTAATGGCTGAGGCTATTAAATTTTTCAAATATAAGGGGAAAAGAGGAATAGTAAGAGGATTTGCCAGGATTATAAAGTATGCTATAGAGCGATTCAATTTGTCCTCTCTTAGGCTTGAGGCAATAGTTCCTGTTCCTCTTCATCCAAGGAGATTGAGGGAACGGGGATTTAATCAGGCCGAAGATATTGCGAAGATAATAGGTAATATTTTAAATCTCCCTGTTTGGAATAATTATCTTGTAAGACTCCGTTACACAGAGCCTCAGACTGGCCTGCACAAAGAAAAGAGACAAAATAATTTGAAGGGAGCATTTTCCATAAAGAAAAAAGCAAAGAAAAAAGGTAAAGGCAGGAAAATTTTGCTTGTAGACGATGTTTATACGACAGGAGCTACCTTAAATGAAGCAGCCCGGGTGATAAAAAAGGATGGAGTTGAGGTTTTCTCTTTTGCTCTGGCAAGATCAGTTGACGTTGGCCTGTAATTTTCTGAAGCAGGGTTTGACATTTTTAAAAGTATAGCTATAATTTAGCGGACTTATTTGTAAATTTTGTAGTAAGGGGGTGAGTTTCAATGTCAGAAAGAGGAACGGTCAAGTGGTTTGATGACCGTAAGGGGTATGGGTTTATCTCTCGAGCAAATGGAAAGGATGTGTTTGTACATTTTTCCAATATTGCTCAAGAAGGATTTAAGAGTTTGAAGGAAGGAGATGAGGTGATCTTTGATGTTCAAGAAACCAAGAGAGGTCCTCAAGCGATAAACGTGGTAAAAGCAGACTAAAGCCACAGATGAAAACTACAAGCCCGGCTGGAATGATTGTAATTGAAAGCAGCGTGAGTAGCTTTAGTTATAAGAGTTTCAGCCGGGATTTGTTTTAAAAAACAAAAAGAGGTGATGTGTATGAAACTGGACATAAGTGGAGTCCATGTGGAGATAACAAAGGATGTTTATGATTTTGTAAATAAAAAGATAGACAAAGTAAACAAGTATCTCAGGAATATTATTGGTTGTCGTGTAATTATAAAATTTGAAAAAAATCGGTATGAAACTGAGATAAATATTCAAGCAAAAGGTTCAATTATAAATGCGAAGGAAGACGCCACTGACCTTTTTGCTTCAATAGAAGGAGCTATTAAAAAAGCAATTAATCAATCAAAGAAATATAAAGAAAAAAAGAGTTCTCATAAAATTCAATTGTCTAAGAACTATCTTAGCAGCAGTCAAGTGGAAAATTTACAGGGAGAGAGTAGAGAAGAGGTTACTCTAAAACGGGTTAGAAAAGAAGTGGCCAAACCTCTGGAAATAGATGAGGCTATAATGCAGCTTAGATCATCTGGCGAGGATTTTCTTTTCTTTTTAAATTCTAAAACCAACCAGATAAATGTTATCTGCAAGGATAAAGAAGGTAGTTTTACCTTAATTGAGCCTTATTAAAAAATATTAACAAGGAGGATAATGTGCAGTTAAGTGATTTTTTAGATAAAAAAGCTATTAAACCCAGGCTTGAAGCAAGGACAAAAGACGAGGTGCTGGAAGAGCTTGTTTCTCTCATAGAAAAAACAGGTCAATTAACCGACCCCAAGGAGTTTTTACGTTTGATAAAAGAAAGGGAGGAGCTTGGTTCAACAGGTATCGGATACAATATAGCAATACCTCATGCAAGATCAAGAGTTGTTAAGAAAATGGTTGGAGCTTTTGGGATATCAAAGGAAGGAATAGATTTTGAAGCTCTTGACAAAGAGCCTGTGTATCTTTTTTTTATGTTAGCGGCCCCTCAGGATGTATCGAGGGAATACCTGAAGGCTTTAGCGCTTATATCTCGTTTTCTGAGGAGAAGAAGAGTAAGACAGGAGTTATTGAAGGCAGAAACGGTGGAGGAAATAGAAGAAATAATAAAGAAAGAAGAATCATAATTTTCTTTTAAGGAGAAAGGGAATGGGAAGAGGAAATTATCTTTTTACTTCAGAGTCAGTAACTGAGGGACATCCGGACAAAATTGCTGATCAAATCTCAGATGCAATATTAGATGCTATTTTGGAAAAGGACTCTCAGGGAAGAGTTGCTTGCGAGACTCTTGTGACAACAGGTCTTGTTTTTATAGCAGGAGAGATTACCACAAGTTGCTATGTTGATATACCTTCTATTGCCAGGCAGACTTTAAAGGAAATAGGATATACGCATGCAAGTTACGGAATAGATTATAAAAGTTGCGCGGTTATAACCTCTATTCATGAGCAATCTCCAGATATTGCTGCAGGAGTTGATAAAGATGGGGCAGGAGACCAGGGAATGATGTTTGGATATGCCACCAAAGAAACTCCCGAATATATGCCTTTGCCTATAGTTTTAGCCCACAGATTAACAAAAAGACTTGCAGACATGAGAAAGAAAAAAGTGCTTCCTTATCTTCGTCCTGATGGTAAGTCTCAGGTGACCGTGGAGTATGAGGATGGCATTCCAAAAAGAGTTAAAACAGTAGTCCTTGCCGCACAACATTCTCCTGAGGTGGAGGCAGAGGATATAGAAGATGAATTGATAGAAATGGTGATTAAACCTTGCATTCCAGAAGAGTACAGAGATCCAGAAATGAGCTATTTTATTAATGCCACGGGAAGTTTTAAAATGGGAGGACCTCAGGCAGATACAGGTCTTACTGGAAGAAAAATTATTATGGATACTTATGGAGGTGTGGGCTCCCATGGGGGAGGTTGTTTTTCAGGAAAAGATCCCACAAAAGTTGACCGTTCTGCCTCTTATATGGCTCGTTATATAGCCAAAAATATTGTAGCAAGCGGTATAGCTGAAAGATGTGAGGTTCAACTTGCTTATGTTATAGGTGTAAGTGATCCTGTTTCCTTGATGATAGATACTTTTGGTACAGGTAAGATTCCTGAATCAAAGATAAAGGAAATAGTTGCCAAGCATTTCCCCCTTTCTCCTCGGGGAATAATCGAAAAGTTGAATTTGCTTCGTCCTATTTATAAAAAGACAGCAGCTTACGGACACTTTGGAAGGGAGGAGCCCGAGTTCACCTGGGAAAAGACAGATATGGTGGAGATTATAAGAGAAGAGGCAGGGATTTAAGAGGCTCTTGAGATACTTATTTTTTCTCCAGTTTTTGCTGCAAGCTCATCAGCAGCAGAAGATTTATTTTTATCAACCTCAAGGTAGCCTGAACTTCCTCTTAACACAACATATTCACCTTCTTTTACTTCAGAGAAAGTCCTGGCAAAAGTGGCTTTTACTTTTTTGTTACCGTATTTTATAATTAACTTGTCCCCGTAGAAAAACTCCTTTTTTATATTGGTTATGATGTTTCCAAATGCGTCTATATAAATTATACAACCTTCTGGAAGAGAGAGTGAGACTATTGTGTCCTTATCTACAATCTTACCAAACTCTTCCATTTTTCTTCCTGAGGAAAGGTAAGCTCCTACTGGAGCAAAAATATCTCTTCCGTGAAAGGTAAAGCAAGCATCCTTAAATAAATTCATATCTATTTCAACCACCTTTTTCAAATTCTCTATTTTTTTAACAAAGTGGAATATCCCGTTGTCAGGGCCTATGTAAAAATGTCTGTCTGTTAAAAGGATTATTCCTCTTCTTTTTGTTCCAACTCCTGGATCTATCACTACTATATGAACAGTTCCCGGCGGAAATGTTGGACATACCTGAGAGATAAAAAAAGCTGCCTCCAAAATTCCAAAGCTCTTTATTCTGTGTGTCAAATCGATTATTCTGGCTTCTGGGTTGATTGAAACAATCACGCCTTTCATCTGCCCCACATAGATATCATCGGAAAAATCTGTAGTTAAAGTTAATATACCGTTTGTTTTCATTTTATCCCCTATTCAGAGAGGAAATCTTGAAAGACTGAATTCTCTCACCAGGAACTCATCCTTTTTTCTGGGGGAGATAATGGGGGGAACGGTGCTCTCCTTAAAAGCAAACCAACAGGTATTTTTTGAGTTTTTATCGGCTAAAAGTCCTGTATCAAGATCTATCTCTTTAAACACAATCCCAGAAGGACAGGGAAAATCCTTTACCGGTTTTCCCTCCAAGACTTTTTTCATAAATTTTGTCCAGACAGGAATTGCTGCTATACTTCCCGTTATTTTTTCTCCAAGAGGAGAGCCATCGTCTTTTCCAATCCATACACCAGCCACAAGATCAGGGGTAAATCCGATAAACCAGGCATCCATGGTTTTATCTGTCTCTTTCTCTCCCGTCCACCCAACAGTTCCTGTTTTTCCAGCACAAGGTCTGTTAAAACCGAGCCATCTTATCCTTTTACCTGTACCAAGATCCACAGCTTTTTTTAAAAGATCTATCATTATAAAAGCAGTTTGAGGAGAAAGGACCTTTTCTCCCTGAGGAAAGTTTTCCTCCATTATCTTGCCCTCAGAATTTTCTATTTTTTTGATAAAAATAGGGGTCATTTTTATGCCGTAATTTGCTATTGTGGCATATCCTCTCACCATTTCCAGTAAAGTCACACCTGATGTGCCAAGTGTAAGAGTCAGATCATGGTTTAAGGGACTTTCTATTCCCATTTTTCTGGCATATTTTATTACGGTGCTAATTCCAACCTTTTGAAGAAGTTTTACGGAAGCCACATTTATTGAGTGAGCAAGCATTTCCCACAAAAAGACCTCTCCCCAATAGTGCCTTTCATAGTTTTCAGGTGACCAGAACCTCTTTTCTTCCTTTATTTCTCCGCTTTTTGGGAGTCTTCTCCCTTTAGAGAAAACAACAGGAGCATCATAAAAAAGACTCAAGGAGTTAAATTTCCCGCTGTCAATAGCTGCGGTATAAGTAAATAATTTAAAAGCAGAGCCTGTTTGTCTGTGGGCCTGAGTGGCTCTGTTAAATTGGGATTCTTCAAAATCTCTTCCCCCTATCATAGCTTTAACAAAACCTGTATGAGGATCCATGGCAATAAAAGCTCCCTGAAAATTGTTTTGCTTTAAATAAGGCAAAAGAGCTTCTTCTGCTGCCTCCTGCATCTTAGTATCAAGGGTGGTATATATCTTTAATCCTCCTCTCCAGAGCATCTTATATCCATATTTTTTTGCTACTATCTGACGAACCCACTCCACAAAATAGGGGGCTTTGTATATGTGTTTTTTCTCTCTTTCCTTTTCCTCTTTTTTTATAACTCCAAGAGGAGAACTTTGTGCATCTTTCATTTGCTGGTAAGTAATAAAACCGACCTCATACATCCTCTTAAGTACATGGTTTCTTCTGATAAGAGCATTTTTTGGACTGTAAAAGGGTGAGTACCTACCCGGGCTTCTCGGAATTCCCGCCAAAAGGGCACACTCTGAAAGTGTAAGCTCTTCCACTGGTTTGTTAAAATAAAATGATGCTGCCTCGGCTACACCGTAAATGCCGTGACCGAAATATATCTGATTTAGATACATTTCGAGTATCTCATCTTTACTGTATTTTCTCTCAATCTGAACTGCCAGAATAATTTCTTTTAACTTTCTTGACAAAGTGCGCTTTTGGGTGAGAAACAGGTTTCTTGCAAGTTGTTGAGTTATAGTACTTGCTCCCTGAGACCTACTCCAGGTAATAATGTCAATCCATACAGCTTTTAGTATCCTGATTATGTCTATTCCAGGATGAGAATAAAACCTGTGGTCTTCAACAGCGATAAAAGCTTTTTCTAAATAATCCGGAATTTCTGAAAGGGTGAGAACTTTTCTTCTTTCAACAAAAAACTCCCCGATTATCTCTCCATCATCAGAATAAACTGTGGTTATCTGGTCTGGCTGGTAATTTTCAAGCTGATCAACCTTAGGAAGATCAGAAAGAGCATGAATAACATATCCTATCCCAATTCCTATGAGAGAGAAGGTTAATATTAAAGCTACCAGATAGGAAATATCTTTTTTTGCAGTTATCATCTAATAATTTTTTCCTTATTTTCTGCCAAAAAGGAGAGTTAAAATCAAACTGAGAATGATGCTAATTAAAATGCATGTTACAACAGGGAAATAAAAGGCAAAGTTCCCTTTTTTGAAATATATGTCACCTGGAAGCTTTCCCAGGAAGGGAATTTTTGGCCCAATCCAGAAGAAAACACCCACCAATACGAGAAATATACCCATCATTACAAGAAGCTTACCCATCACATTCATCTTTAAAACCTTCCTACCTAAGGGTTAGTTTATATAATTCTATAAAGAGAAAAATTCAAGTCAATGTATTGACGGAGGCCTTTATTTTTTTAGTATAAAAGGGCGCTTTTTACTCAGGAGGTTTAAAATTAAAATACTTGCTGTTGCTGATAAGGTTCATCCTTTGCTCTACGATTATTTTGATAAGGAAAGATTTTCTGATGTGGACCTGATTATCTCAGCAGGGGATTTAAGACCTAAATTCCTTTCATTCCTTGTTTCAATGCTTAACAAGCCCTGTTATTATGTCAGAGGAAATCACGACATTATTTATGAGCAACAACCTCCTCTTGGATGTAAGAATATAGATGGCAAAGTTGTCACTTACAAAGGTGTCAGAATAGTTGGTTTTGAAGGTTGCAGGTGGTATGGAGGAAGGGGGGTGGAATATACTGAGAGACAGATGGCCTTTAAAGTAGTAAAAGCTAAGTTAAAAATATGGACAAAGGGAGGAATTGATATTGTGGTTGCTCATGCTCCTCCCAAGGGAATCCATGACGGTAAGGATTTGTGCCATGTGGGTTTTTGCTCTTTTTTAAAATTAATTGAAAAATATAAACCCCAGTATTTTATTCATGGTCATACTCATCCAAATTATGGTTATACCAGGGGAATAATGACTGAATTTAAAGAAACAAAAGTAGTTAACGTGTATGGGTACTATGTTTTTGAAGTAAAGCCAAAAAAAGCAACCAATTCAAGGGGGGTGATGCAAAAATGATTCTTAAAGAGAGAAAACCCCTTAAGTGTTTTGAGAAAGAGGCTAAAAAAAGAAATTTTTCTGCAAGAATTGACAGAGGAATACAAACTGTTGAGATAGATAAGATAGTAGGCAGTGTAGGAAGATGTATGGATTTTGATGCTAATTTCTCCATCAATAACAAGAGTAAAACTCACATATTACCCAGGCTGGAGAGGATAAAAAAGGCTATGATGAAAGGCAAATCTCTCCCTCCAGTCGAACTTTATAAATTAGATGAGGAGTATTATGTTGTTGATGGGCATCATCGTATTGCTGCAGCGAAAGATTTGGGGCAGAAATTTATTGAAGCTCATGTGGTAGAATACCTTCCTTCTGGTTCTTCCTCGAGAGATTCCCTTATTCGAAAAAGGGCAGAATTTGAGCTTAAAACAGGCCTGCAAAATATAAATCTTTCTCAAAAGGATGATTATGATAAGTTGTTACTTCAGATAGAAAAGCATAAAGAATATCTTGAAAAAGAGAAAAATCAAGAGGTTTCTCTTAAAGAGGCAGCAAAAGACTGGTTTAATTCTCTGTACTATCCGATTGTTGAAAAAATAAAAAACTATAATTTATCCGAGTACTTTCCTGATGCTACACCTGCTGATATATACGTTTATCTATCAGATCAGGTTAATACACTCAAGAGAAAAAATGGAGAATATACTGTTAGCTTGGAGAAAACGTTGGAAGAGCTGGGAATTTTACTTAAGGCCACAAAACTTATACTATCTGAAGAAGGACTCAAGAAAAAACTTTTGAGGCTTATAAGTCCATGTTTTTATCTTGGGAAGTGTCCCTTTGAAATAGAACCTGAGAAGATTGACTGAGGTTAGTTTTTGTTTATAATTTCCAAAAAATTAATCAGGAGGATAATATGCCTTTAAGAACAGGAAGGGAACTGAAGAAGGTTTTTCAGGAAGTTTGCCCTTTTGAGGCTGATGGTAAGCTTAAACCAGAAGAGGAAAGAGTAACACTACTGGCTTCCAATGTTAACATACCCTTTGAGGTTCAAATGTCTGCTTTTGTCCAGGCGTCGGTAGTAGGGGAGGGGAGCCCTCAAATAATTCAGGTAAGTTACAATGCTGCTAAGATAGCAGGTAGGGATCCCAAGAAGACTCCCTTTTACAAAGGTGTGGAAAGAAAGAGCAATTTGAGACCTGCTGTTGTTGGAGCAGCAAGAGCAAGGAGAATGCTTGAGGAGTTTGTGGAGGACTTTGGAGCTGAGATGATCTTTTTATCTTTGGATCATTTTACGGCCCCTCCTTTTGATCCAGACTTATACTCCAGTCCTCAGGGATCAGGAGGACTTGACCATTTTACAGCTAAGGCAAGGATTGAAGAGGCAATTGAGACAATGAAGCCTCTTTACGGAAAAGAAGTGGATATAAGCAAGGACCTGTTTAACGCTTATGTTAATTATCTTTGCAGTGATGCGGTGGGAGGATATAGAAAAGATTTCCTGGGAGCTGTTTATGTCTCAAACCCTGCCTGGTCAATGATTGATACAGGAGAGCTTCCACCGGTTCTCAATTTTGCTCTTTCCAGGGATCTTGTCGATGCAGTAAGAAAGGAAATTGATAACCAGGATACTATAATTGAAGCAGAGATTGCCTCTACAGGAACAAGTGGTGAAGAAATAGAGCATAAAAAATTAAGTGGTGAAGAGCTGGAAAGATATAAAGATAAAGTGGTTTTGTTTGTTAAGTTTGTGGGAGCAGAGGGTGTTTCTTATGATATAGGCATGAAACATGCTGCAAAAAAAGGGGAAAAACATGAACCTGATGTGGAGAGATTGGAAACTGTTCAGAGAGGTCTTTTTCTGGAATTAGGGGAGAATATTCCCTTTGCTCAACATGGAGGAACAGGTGCAGCCAGAGTGATAAAGGGATTGGTGGGTAAAGATAACATAAACACTCAGTATCTTGTTGATGCAGCCAATTTCTTTGCAGACCATTATGAAAAGAACAAAGAAGCCATAAGAGGTGGGGTTAAATCAGCCTGTGGAACAGGAATATATTTAAACATGGTTATTGTTCAAGCAGAACGTGCGGTCAGTAAGCTGAAGGAAACGGGGAGTTTTGGTCTTGTGCCAAGGTTATTAAAAGTATTAAAATAATTATTGTTCTTCCCGAAAAATTTTCCTGTTAATGACATAGAATCAGAGGAGAGAGAATCAGGAAAAGATTCTCTCTCCTCTTGGCTTTTTTCTGGGTAGAGACAAGAAGGGATTTATTTTTTTTCTTTTGCCTCATTATGTTGCTTTACTTATTTTCATACTTATTTCCTTTGCCCTTTTGGTTGCCTCTATTACAGCTTGGGAGACAAAATCCACCATTTTTGCTTTCTCCAATACCTTTAGACCTTCTACTGTTGTTCCTCCAGGTGTAGCAACAGAGAGGATAAGTTCCTCAAGGTTTTGTGGGGTTTGTTGTGCGAGTTTTGCTGCTCCAAGAACTGTCTGAATAGCAAGTTTTCTGGCGACTTCTGTTGAAAGACCACATTTTTCTCCGCCTTTAATTAAGCCATGGATGAAAAGATAGACATAGGCAGGACCACTCCCGCTTAACCCTGTAACAGCGTCAATCTTTTCCTCCGGTAGTTCAATTATTTTTCCAAATACTCCAAAAATCTTTTTTATAAAATTTATTTTTTCCTGATCCACATTTGAAGTGTGAGACAAAGCGCACATTCCCTCATTTACCAGAATAGGAGTATTGGGCATGATTCTAACCACAGGAATAGAATTTTCTAAGATCTTAGAGATAAAATGTGTGGTGATACCTGCTGCTATTGAAACAATTACCTGTGAAGGAGTTAATTTGGTTTTTAGACGTTCAAGCACATCTTTTACATCTTTCGGCTCAACAGCTATGATTATTATGTCTGCTTTTTTGCCTATCTCTTCAGTAGGGCAGGGGACTGCTCCTTTCCTGGTTAAGGGGGAGAGTTTTTCTTCTCTTTTGTCAAAAATAATTATGTTCTTTGCAGGAACTATCTTCCTGTCTATAATTTTTACAGCTATTGCTCCTCCCATCCTGCCTGTACCGATAATACCGATTTTGTACATTTGCCCCTCCTTTTTCCAAGTATAAAAAGATATCCTTTTATGTCAATTAACATTTTTAAAGTAGAATATTAAAATTATATGCAAAAAGGTAAAATTTAAATTATAACATTAATTTTAAAAGTATCATCGCCAGGAAATATCTATAAGTTTTATAGTGTGATTTTAATTTAAAAAAAGCATGGACTTGAAAAAGACTATCTTTTTTAAAGTTATACTTTAATTTCTAAGAAAATAACCATAATTTTTAAAAAATTTTAAGTTCCGATAATAAATATTATGT
>DRTT01000089.1 GCA_011372105.1 Candidatus Aerophobota bacterium | reverse complement strand
TTATATTCACCGTGACATAAACAATCCCTTCAACTGATGCATCACCCACATCAACATCTGTAACATAATTTGCATTTTTTATCTCAGCTTGCTTTCCCGCTGTTCCATCAAGAAGATTCTTACCGGCAAAAGCAGTGGTTGTTGCAATTCTTTCAATTGACTCAATAGCAGAGTCAAGCTGCTCCTGGTCAGCAGCAATAGCCTCAGGTGTGGTAGCAGCAGTGTTTGCAGCATGCAGTGCAAGGCTTCTCATTGAATCAAGCAGGCTGTGTATCTCAGTTAAAGCTCCTTCTGCTGTCTGAATCATGGAAATTCCATCCTGTGTGTTTCTCAACGCCTGGTCCATTCCTACAATCTGAGCCCTAAGGTTCTCAGAAATAACAAGACCTGCCGGGTCATCACCGGCACGATTTATCCTGTAACCACTTGAAATCCTCTCCACACTTTTGCCCAACTGGTCATTTACAAGGTTAAGTTGTCTCCAGGCATTTAAAGCCGTAATATTGTGTGCAATCCTCATATTCTCTACCTCCCTCCTTTCTTGCCGTCCTTTCAGGGACGGTTATTTTTCTTCTTTGCAGATTTTTTCTGCAAAGAGCTATAATCTTCTTTCTTTCCTCTCACCTCCTTTTTTGTATATATTATCGGCAGGTGAGAGAAAGACTTTAACCTTTAGAGGGAGGTAGAATTATCTCCAGAAGTCAATTAAGGTGTACTGCATTATACCTCTTCCTGCATAAAGTGCTGCCTGGTAAGCAGCACCTGCATGCTGAAGCTCTATTATGATTTTAATAACATCTGCATCTTCTACAGTTGAAAGGAGCTTATTAAAACCTATCATCTTGTCGTTTAACCTGGATTTAAAAATTTCCACCCTCTTTCCTCTCCCACCAAATTCTCCTTCCCAGCGATGAATTTGCTCAAGACATCGGTCTATTCTCCCTATTTGAGAGGATATTGTCTGGGTATCACCCTCGTTTAAAGCCTGTTCAAGATCAGAAAGGACAGAAAATATATCCTCTTCCCCCTGAAACACCTCATCTCCCGGAACATTTATGGTAACAGTTTGCCTGTCCTCAATTTGAACTTTAATCTCTCCACTATCTCCATAATACACTCCGTTATCATCAAAGGGTTTTGTGAGAGTTTTTGTTCCGGAAAAAATGTATCTTCCGCCAAAGGAAGTATTGGCAAGGTTTAGAAGCTGAGCTCTTAGATTTCTCACTTCCTGGACAGAAGCTCTCCGGGACTCAGGAGTAGAGGTTGCATTTGACTCTCTTAAAGCGATTGTTCTTGCCGAATTTAGAACATCCGAGACCTGACTTAAGGTCTGAGCTGTAACATCTATCCAGGAGGTAGCAGTTTCTGCATTTCTTAAATACTGGTCAACTTCCTGTAGTTCTTTTCTGAAATTAAATATTGACGAAATGCGCAAAGGATCATCTGAGGGTTTATTAACCCTTTTACCCGTGGAAAGTATTTTTTGAAGCTCACCTAAACGAGCCTTACTTTCGTTTATACTGTCTACAACTCTCTGGGAGAGCATGGCATCGGTTATGCGCATCTTTTCCTCCTTTAAAAGAGGGTCTATTTCCTTAAAATGTCTTACAGAGAACCTATCATTGCTTTCCCAAGTACATCAAGAAGCTCATCTACAACCTGCAAAAAATGAACTGCAGCTCTGTATGCCTGCTGGAAGAGAATCATGTTGGTTGCCTCCTCATCAAGAGAGACCCCACATATACTCTGTCTTCGATTTTCAAGCTGGGTTAAAAGAACCTCTTGATTTTCTTTTAAACCGGAGGTTTGCTTTGTCTGAACCCCAAGATTTGCTATCATCTTACCGTAATAATCAGAAAAGGTTGAGGTCCCCCCCTCAAAAAGAAGAGCATCCTTGAGTGCAAGTATCAAAAGGGCGTTGTTATTGTCTCCGGGAGCACCGCTGCTGGAGGCTGCAATCTTGCTCAAATCCTCCTTTATGGCATCATCAATATCAATGTCCTCTGCCCCCTTTCCCTTAAAAAAGTTTGCCAGGATTCCAAATTCTTCAAGCATAATTCCATCAGGGTCACCCGTAATTTTAACCGGCTGAGGATTTAAAGAGTAAGGCATAAGGACAAGTCTATCTCCCTCCCTTTTTGCTTCAACTCCAGTTGCAGGTGCCTGAGCATTTATCTTGGCTATAACAGCATCAAGGTCATCTCCTGCAGCCACATTAATTACGACTCCATTAATTTCAAAACTCCCATCACTTGCCAAAGTTCCTGTAAAATCCTTCCATCCCACAACTTCTTCTGTTCCATTAAGTCCCATCCCCTGCCTGTGAAGGGAATTGACCTGTTCTATTAAAGTGGAGGCAAGAGTATCAAGTTGTTCAAGAAAGGCGGGAATAACCTCATCCCTTGCCTCAAGAAGACCTTTTAACTTTCCGTTGGTGATAACAACTTTTTCTCCGCTATCTTTCCATTTTACCTCAAGAAACCCATTCTCTCCGGCTTCTGCTAAAAAGGGAGAGACTGTTGTCTTGCTTACAAGAAGCTGTCCGTATACACTTATTCTCAAGGTGTTATCTTCCATCTCCTGATATTTGAAGTTAATAAGCTGGGAAAGTTCATCTAAGAGAAGATCCCTTTTATCCCTTAAATCATTAGCCTGGGCTCTTCCTCCAAGTTCTATTTTCTCTATTTCCTCATTTAGATGGGCTATTTGATTTATTATACTGTTTACCTGATCAACCTCTGTTTTTATCTCCTCATCAATTTTAACCTGAAGGTTCTTTAGATTTTGATAAAGACTCCTGAAAGCCTCGCACAGAGCCTCACCCTGTTCCTTAACATTTGCTCTTGCTGCTCCACTCTCTGGATTATTGGCAAGGTCTGCCCAGCTATCCCAGAAATCGTTCAGTATTTTTCCTATACTGTTATCTGATGGTTCGTTAAATAAGATTTCAAGTCCCTCAAGAATTTCAAGCTTTGCCTTCCACCTCGCCAGAGTGGGATTTTCTTCCCGGATGTAAAAATCAATAACCTCATCTCGCAATCTTTCAACTCTTTCAACCTTAACACCTGTCCCCATGGAACCCTGAGGTAAAGTTGTTGCAAGTATTGCTCTTTGACGGGAAAAGCCAGGTGTGTTTACATTGGCAATATTATGTCCTATCACATGAAGAGCCTGGCGCTGAGTTCTAACAGCCCTTATCCCAATCTCAAGAGACCTTAGTGCTTCCATTAAATCCCCTCTTTTACTTAAAGTTAGCTTATTTTATTTAAAAGTTTTCTTGTTTGTTCTTCTATATAAGCTTTTCCTTTTAAATTATAAGTTGAGGTGGATTTCATTCCGGCTAATCTGTGAAAATATTCATCAATCAACTTTATGGAATATTCAAGCAGAGTAATATTTCTTCGATTGGTTCTGTTAATTTCCTCGATTTTTGAGATTATCTTTTGACGAAGCTCTTCCAGGTGAGATGAGGGGAGATTTTTCTCTCTTATTTTCTCAACAATTTCTGAGAGACTTGCCTTCTGAGAAAGAGAGAGCTTTTTCGTGAGAGAATTAACCAGGTTAACCCTTAACCTCTCCCATATTCTCATCTGAATAAATATCTTCTCCTCTTCACCAACTATTTCCTCAAGTTTTTTCAGATCTCCTTCAACTATTGCTTTTTCCTCTCTTTTGCAGAGCTTGCTTAAACTCTCATAAAGGGAAAGTTGCTTTCTTAAAACTCTTACAAGTTTTTTTATTTCCTCCATTTTCTCCTCCTGAACTTTTCTCAATCTTGTTTTTAAGTTCATTAAAAAGAACTCTTGCAAGACCTATGCTTTGAGTTTCGGCTATTTTCTGTGCAATAGCATTATAAAACTCCTCCTCATAAACTCTGTTACTCCATTCTTTCTCAATCAATCCTGATTGAGGTATTGTTTTCTTCATTTGTCTGAAAAGATAACTTAAAAAAATCGCTTCAAACTGAGAGCATACCCTTTTCAGATTTTCAAGATTCTCACCTTCTGAAACAAAAGCTTTTCCAACAAACAAATTCCCTGTACTATATACAGCACCAGAAATTTTTCTTTCAGACAATAGAAAATCAAGATAAAACATCCCGCACTCCTTGTATCACATAATTATAAGTTCTGCCTGCAGGGCTCCTGCTTCCTTCAAGGCCTGAAATATGGCTATCATATCTCTTGGGGTAATTCCCAGAGCATTTAAAGAACTGACAAGCTCCTGAACTGTCGCACCTTTTACAATGGCTACTCTTCCTTTTTCTTCCTCAGCTTTCACTTCAACCTCTTTCTCAACCTTTGTCTCGCCTGGAGAAAAAGGAGGAGGCTGGGAGATAACAGGAGTAGTTTTAACTGTCACAATAAGACCTCCATGAGCAACAGCTACAGGAGAAATCCGAACATCGCTTCCCATAACTATTGTTCCTGTTCTCTCATTTATCACTACCTTTGCCACCACCTCTGGAATAATTGTAAGGTCCTGAATAGTAGAGATAAACTCAACGAGTCTTTCTCCCTGCCATTCCTGAGGAATTTTAACCTTGACAAGACTTGCATCGTAGGCAACTGCTATTTTGTTTGAAAATTTTTTGTTTATAGCCTCGCATATGCGACCCGCAGTGGTAAAATCAGGCTGAGAAAGCACAAATCCAACTTCCTCTGAGGGAAGTTCTGTTGCAGGAGAATATTCCACAATTCCTCCACCTGGCACTTTACCCACCGTGGGATGATTTTTCCGGGCACTTGCCCCCCCTGCCTCTATATTAAACCCTCCTATTGAAACAGGACCCTGAGCCACAGCGTAAACTTTTCCATCCATCCCCTGAAGAGGTGTTAGAAGTAAAGTTCCTCCTTCAAGGCTTGTGGCATTACCCAGGGAAGATACCATCACATCTATTTTACTTCCAGGTTTTTCCAAAGCAGAGATTTTTGATGTGACAACGACAGCTGCACAGTTCTTCACGGTGAGTTTTTCAGGGTCTATGGCAATTCCCATATTCTGGAGCATGTTACTTATTGACTGCACTGTAAAAATAGCACCCCTCTTATCACCTGTCCCGTTGAGACCTACAACAAGCCCATAACCAAAAAGAGGAGTTTCCTTCAGACCCTGAAGTTTTGTTATATCTTTTATCCTCACCTGAATCTCATCTGCAAAAGAAATGCAAGAGATAAAAAGTAAACTCGCAAAAGTTAAAGTAAAAATAATTTTTCTCATTTTTAAGCTCCCTCTTAAAATATCCTCAGCAGATTAAATATCCTTGTAAGAAAACCGGGTCTTCTTGCCTCACTTATAGGACCTTTTCCCTCGTATCTTATCTTAATCTGAGCTATATCAGTGGAAGATATTGTATTATCTGGTCCTATATCCTGAGGGCGAACAACTCCTTCAAGGTATATAACCTCCTCTTCCTGATTTATCCTTACTCTTTTCTCTCCTTTTACTTTGAGATTACCATTAGACAAAACCTCCACCACCTCAACGGTAAGCTTTGCTACAAGACTTGCCTTGCGCTGAGTAAGACCTGAGCCTCCATATCCTGAAGAACAATCCCATCCCCAGGAAGGAAGACTCTCCCCTGAAAAATTTACCTCTCCATCGCTTTTTGAACTTTTATCAAAACTTGTCTTGGCAGTTTGAGAGGCTGTTGAAAACTCAGAAATAATAACAGTCAATGTGTCTCCCACTTTACTTGCACGGGGGGTTGTAAAAAGAGAAGAAACCCCATACGATGCCCCAGCTAAACTACAGCATAAAAAGAGCACAAATACAAAAAGCAAGGATTTTCTTTTTAAAAAGAGAACAAAAGTTTTTCTTTTCATCTCAAACTCCTTCTCTTTAATCAAGGGGATTTACTTTAACAGTAAAGGGAGCTGTTACCCTCCCCTTTAACCTCTTACAAGAGGAAATATTGATAACCTCTATCACCTCTCCTTTTTTTCCTGATTGAAGAGCTCTTCCCCGCGTTATAACTCTTAAATTAGGCTCTTCCACAACAAGACTTACAATATCTCCTTCTCTTACAAAAAAATCTCCCCTCTTGTAATTTTCTCCTTCCTCTGAAAAATCGCCTTTTTCATCGGAAAAAGGAGATCCCTTTCTGAAAACAACAACCTCCCTCTCTCCACAAACCTCAACCTCATCAGGAGAAAACCCATTTTGATAAAGACGCACAAGAACAAGTTCCTCATTTAAAGAGCGTTTTTTTCCGGGAAGAGGCGAAGAACCAACTTTTAAACCGGAAAGCTTCTTAATCAAACTCTGGTCTGCTTCTATTTTCTCTGCTATATCTTTAAGATAAATGAACCTGTCTGTAACTTGAGCCTGCTTTTTTAGAACCACAACCACCTTTACTTTTTCCTCACCCAGGGTCAGATGAGAGAAAAATAAAAGATAAGAAAGGATAAAGACAGAAACTGCAAGTATAAATTTACCCTTCATTCTCACCCCTTTTTATCTTCGCAGATTGTTTGCTATTCTTAACATCTCATCAGTTGTCTGTATAGCTTTGGAATTAATTTCATAAGCTCTCTGTGCTATAATCATGTTGGCCATCTCCTCAACCACCTGAACATTTGACATCTCAAGAAAACCCTGAGATACAATGCCAAATCCCTCAAGTCCAGGGGTTCCTGTAATTGCCTCACCTGATGCATCGGTTGCCTTGTAAAGGTTATAACCTATACTTTGAAGCCCTGCAGGATTTATGAACTTGGCAAGAGTTATACGCCCCACCTCCTGAGGAGTAGTGCTTCCGGGCAGTAGCACAGAGACAGTTCCATCATGAGAGATGGAAATATTGGTTGCCTCAGGAGGGATAA
Organism: Candidatus Aerophobota bacterium; assembly: GCA_011372105.1. The sequence goes on along the minus strand of DRTT01000089.1, from coordinate 3,575 downwards.
TTATCTCTGGTTCAAGGGGAAGACCATTGGCAGTTACCACCCTTCCGTCCTTATCTAATTTAAAAGCACCATCTCTTGTATAAGCCACACTTCCATCTGGTTGAAGCACCTGGAAAAATCCATCACCCTCAATAACAAGGTCAAGGGGATTCTGTGTCTCTGTAACCTCTCCCTGGGTAAATATCTTACCAATAGCTACCGGCTGAACCCCGTGACCTATCTGTATACCAACAGGAAGCTGTCCACCACCTGGAGCTTTACCTCCTGCTATACTTATTGTCTGATATAAAAGGTCCTGAAAATCAACTCTGCTCTTTTTAAACCCTATTGTATTTACGTTAGCAAGGTTATTTGCTATTGTATCTATAAAAAGTTGCTGAGCTTTCATACCTGCCGCTGCTGTCCATAAGGCTCTTAACATTTTCTCTCCTCCTTAAGGTTAAATTTTTATCTTACCAGCTCATTACAAACTTTTTCTAAGGTTGCATCCTGAAGTCTTACCGCTCTTTGAGCAGCCTCATAAAGTCGAAGGTTTGCTATAAGATTCACCATATCTTCAATTATATCCACATTGGAAAGTTCTAAATATCCCTGCCCAATTGAGTATTCACCTTCTCCCCTCTCTGATGAAAGACCTGTTAAAGGTTTGAAGAGATTATTTCCCTGTTTGTAAAGTAAAGCAGGGTTTTGAAAAACCTCCACCCTTATCTTATCGACAAATCTTCCATCAACTATCACCTCTCCTTCTCTATTAATTTCCAGCCTGGAGAAGTTTAAGGAAGGAAAAGTTACAGGTCCCCGAGAACCAAGAAGATAATAACCCTCCGGGGTTATTATTCTCCCCTTATTATCCAGGGAAAAACTTCCAGCCCGGGTATAGGCTATGCCCTGAGGGGTAAGAAGGACAAAAAAGCCTTTACCTTTAATGGCAAGGTCTAAAACTCTTCCAGTTGAGATTATCTTTCCCTGGGTAAAATCAATAAATGTTCCCTCTACCTCTGATTGACTTTCCCTTCCCTGAAGTTCTCTCTGTAAAATGTTGGAAAAGCTCCTGTAGAGGGGAACATCTCTTTTAAACCCTACTGTGGATACATTGGCGATGTTGTTGGTAATCACCTCCTGCGCCTTTAACATGGAAAGCATACCTGAGACGGAACTGAATAATCCTCTTATCATGAAATTTTTCCTTAGAGGTTTTTATGCTACTATCTTGCAAAAATCTTGCCAACAAATAAAAATTTTAAAAAACAAGCAAGATCATCTACATAAAAAGGGAAAGAAGAAGGTGAGCTTTCTCAGAAACAGGGAAAAATATGCAGGGGGGAGGAAAAAATTACTTAAAAAAACTCCTCTATTATTTTTTCCAAAGTCTCCTCAAGCACCTCTTTTGACTCGTATGCACCATCAGAAATTTTTTCCATCACCTCTTTTACCTTCTCCTCCCTCACATCAGGTAACTTCTTTACGACTTCCACATAATCCAAAATCTTCCTTGCCACCTCAGAAAGATCTATCTTATCCTCTTTCTTACTGGAAGATAATTTTGAAAGCTCTCTTTTAATTTCCTTTCTCGTTATCTCCTCAATGTTCTTATTATTTAAAGAGTGAAAGACACCGTTTATTTTCTTTGGTTCCATTTTATCTCTCCCATCAATTTATTTTTTAATTACCTTTTCAATCTTATCCTTCAGGTCATCTCGTGTAAAGGGCTTGGTTATGTAGCTTGTAGCCCCTGCCTGAAGTGCAGCCATCACTTCTTCCTGAGTATTAACGGTTGTGAGCATTATAACTGGAATTTGTTTATCTTTTTCTCTCAAAGTATGAAGAAACTGCAAACCATTCATCTCAGGCATGTTCCAGTCACAAATAATAAGGTCTATTTTCTCTTCATCAAGTTTTTTTAACCCCTCCATACCATTTGTCGCTTCTATTATCCTGTTATATCCAAGCTGCGTCAGGTGATGCTTTGCTATCTTACGCATGGTTGCCGAATCATCCACAATCATTATAGTAATATCATTGCTCATTAGATACTCCTCCTTTTTTACTTAAGACCTCCTCTATACTTTTTCTGAGCTCCTCAAGTTGAAAGGGCTTGGTAAGATACTTTTTCACCCCCAGTTCTTTAACCTTTTCCATTCCTTCACTCTCACTCAGGCTACTTACAACAATCACAGGGATATCTTTACCCGTCTCTTTTAAGGTTTGAAGAAACTCCACTCCATCCATTTGAGGCAGGTTCAACTCAGTAATAATAAGGTCAGGGTTTTTAAACTCCACTGCTTCAAGAGCCTCAATCCCGTCAGAGGAGGTTACAACATCCCAGTATTTACCTGTCAAAACTCCCTGATAAAATTTCTGGACCCTCGGTTCGCTATCCACACATAGTATAAGCTTTCTTTTTCTTGAGACACGATAATCGCCAAAGAGAATATCTCTTACAAGTCTTCTAAACTCTTTTCTGTTCACAGGTTTCTCAAAAAAGCCTGCAACTCCTAAAATTTCAGCCTCTCTTCTTATTTCCTCCTTAGGATAAGCGGTAACCATTATTACCGGAAGTTCCTTTAACTGAACCACAGATTGCATATCCTGAATTAACTTTCTTATATTCCTTAAGACTTCAAGACCTGTCATATCAGGAAGTTCAACATCAAGGATCAAAAGGTCAACATCCTTTTTCATAATAGTATCAAGTGCATCTTTTCCTTTTTCCACAAATATTAAATCATACTCAGGGGAATTTAAAGTTTGTTTTACAAATAGCTGAAATAGTTTAACATCATCGGCAACCAGGATAGTTCTTTTATCTTCTCTGCTCATTTAAAATAAAGTAGATAATTTGCCTTCCTTTTTATTATTATCGTCAAATATTCTTTTTACCTTTAATTTTTCATTTTTTTATCAAAATGTAAAACCTGCCCTCGCATTTTATTAAGGATTTTTTAAGTGCTCTATCTCCCTCCCCAAAGTAAATATCAACCCTGCCGGCACCTTTTATTGCACCTCCTGTATCCTGACAGAAGACAAACCTTGACACAACCTTATCCTTCAATTTTTCGTCTTTATAGACAATATAGGCTGGTGCTCCAAGAGGAAATATTTTTTTATCTACAGCTATTGACCTTTCGGGAGTAAGCTCCCCTCCTGTTGCTCCTATTGCCCCTTTTGTATCCTCATCCTTTGTGAAGAACACAAATCTTGGGTTTTTATTGAAGTATAAATCAATCTGGTCAGGATGCCTTTCAAAATACTCTCTTATAGAAAAAGGAGAAAGATTTGCCAGGGATATTTTTTTATCTTTAACAAGCAACATACCAATGCTTCTATAGGGTCTTCCGTTATCTGCAGAGTATCTTACCCAGATACATCTTCCATCATCCAGTATTATTTTCCCTGAACCTTCAATCATTAAAAAAAATCTATCTATTCTGCTTTTAAGATACAGAAGTTCAACACCTTTCCCTTCTAAAATCTTGCCCCTCACAATCTCCTCTCTTGTCCAGTAAGGAACAATTTCTCCTCTTTTATAGTCTATTCTATAAACTATTTTCACTCCCTCAAGAGCAGGGTTAAAT
>DRTT01000085.1 GCA_011372105.1 Candidatus Aerophobota bacterium | reverse complement strand
TGATGCAGATAGGTTAGCAATAGTTTCAGAGAAAGGTGAAGGTTTATCTGAGGAATATACTCTTCTCTTGGCGATAAAAAGCGTTCTCCAAAAAAGAAGGGGACCTGTGGTAACCAATATATCCACCTCCAAGGCTGTAGAGGATATAGCAGGTGAATTCAACTGTCCTGTGAAAAGAACTAAAGTGGGAGATGTTTATGTATCCAGATGTATGAAGGATTGTAGAGCGGTTATAGGAGGAGAAGGAAATGGCGGAGTCATTTTCCCACCTGTAAATTATGCAAGAGATGGAATTGCCGCAATAGCCTTAATACTGGAACTTGCTGCCAGAGAAAATGCCCCCCTTTCTTTCATTACAAAAGACTTACCTTCTTATTTTATGGTTAAAAAGAAAATAAAAAGCATCTTTGTTAATTTTGATGAATTAAGAGAGAAAATTATAAAAAATCTCGGTTGTGTTAAAGTTGACCTTTTAGATGGGATAAAAATATGGCTTGATGAAGGATGGGTTCATATAAGGGCTTCGAGGACAGAGCCAGTTATAAGAGTCATAAGTGAGGCAAAGATAAAAGAGGATGCGGAAAAAATTTGTGACATGGTAGTGGAGTTAATTCTGAAAAAATAAAAATAAGTAAAATAGTTTCTGTGTCAAAAATCAAAGTTTTATTAATTTGATCTTTATGAAAAATTGGCTTATTATAAAAAATGGGAGTAAAAACCTTGCAAAGGAGGTGAAAAAAATGAAAGCAAAACTTATGAAGATTATCCTGGTTCTTGCCTCTTTACTTCTTGCAGGAGGCGCTAACTTTCGCTGGGGTGGGTAATAAGGGTTTTTAGGAGTAAAGAGTGACAAAAAAGAAGACACTCAAATTTGACCTTTACGTCTGGTTCATAACAGGAGCTGGCTTAACATTGCTTTTCTTGTGGAGTCTGGAGGCTGATATTTCCTGGGAGATGGGGAAGAGCTTGGTTTTCTGGGCAAGTCTTGTTCTTATTGCTGAGCTTTTCTCCGTCTCCCTTCCGTATGGAGGTTCTGTTACCTTAGGTTTTCCGTTGATTTACGCCACTTTTTTAACAGAAGGACCTGTAATAGGGGTATGGGTGGCAAGCTTTGCTTCACTTACGGAACTTAAGAAAGGAAAAAAAGCGGATGTAAAAAAAATATTGTTTGATTGTGGGCAATTTACTATTTCTGTCTCTGGAGCGTGGCTTGTTTATAAAAACACAGGAGGAGTGATTATAAAAAGTGTTTTATCTACCAATATTCTTTCTCTTTCTCTTGCAGCACTTTCTTACTTTGTATTAAATTCGTTCATCGTTTCCTGTGCCATTGCATTTCAGAGGAGGAGTTCTGTTATTGATATGTGGTCAAATAATTTTCGCTGGGCTGCTCCCAATTATCTTGCTCAAACCCCGCTTGGCTTTTTGATGGCTTTGATTTATCGCCAGATAAGCTGGTGGGGTGTTACTTTTATAATGTTCCCCCTTTTTATTGCCTATTGGGCTTACAAACTATATATGGATATGAGAAGGGAACACTTAAGCGCAATTCAAGCTCTTGCAACAGCGGTAGAGGCAAGGGATCCTTATACTGAGAAGCACTCTCAACGAATGGCCGAATACGCAATGGCAATAGCAAGAGAAATGGGGCTTTCTATTTATTCTGCTGAGGTCATAAGGTATGCTGCTATTCTTCATGATATTGGCAAAATAGGTGTTGCTGATAGTATCCTTTCCAAGGGTAATTCTCTTACACTGGAGGAGTGGGATCAGATCAAGAAACACTGTATTATTGGAGCCGAGATAGTAAAACGGATAGACTCTCTCACTGATGCCTCAAAAATTATTTACCACCACCATGAAAGATATGATGGGAAGGGATATCCTAATGGATTGAAAGGAGAGGAGATACCTCTTGGTAGTAGAATAATTGCTGTTGTTGATGCTTATGATGCTATGACTTCCCGAAGGCCTTATAGAGAGGCACTTTCAAAAGAAGAAGCTATTGCGGAGCTTAAAAGATGTGCGGGGAAGCAATTTGATAAAAAAGTTGTAGAAGCTTTTTTAAGAGTATTGGAGAGAGATGCTACTTGATGTTTTAGTAATTTCTCTTGTTGTCTCTTTTTTAAAAGGAGGCAAAGTGGGAAGACTTGCTGAAATAGAGTTTCGTAAAATATGGCTTATAATCTGTCCTTTTTTACTTCAATATGTGCTTTTTTTAAGTGGAGAGAAAAGTTTTCCTATCTTTGAGAAATGGGGGAATTACCTATATCTTTTGTCTTATATGCTCCTTTTGGTGGGGATATGGGTTAATAGGAATATAAAGGGGATGAAAATTTTAGGATGTGGTGCGTTGCTTAATTTCCTGGTTATTGTAGCCAACAGGGGACATATGCCTGTTTCTCTTCGAGCCCTGGAAAAGGCTGGACTTACAGATATGATGGTTTTTCTTAAAAGCAAAAGCTATATCATGCATACAATTTTAAGCGAAAATACAAAATTGAAATTTTTGGCTGATGTTATTCCTCTGCCCCCGCCTTATCCTCGACCACGCGTTGTAAGCGTGGGGGATATTATAATGGGAGGGGGATTATTTTGGCTTGTCCAAAGTTATACAAAGAGAAAACAAAGAAAGGAGAGGACTAATGGATATAAGGACTTTGTTGAAGAAAATGAATGAATTAAAGGCTTCTGATCTTCATCTTGTAGCAGGTGTTTCCCCTGCCTTCAGGATAAATGGGGAAATAAAGTATATAGGAGATGGTCCTCTTGGACCAGAGCAGGTCAAATCGCTTGTTTACTCCTTACTTGACGAAAATCAAAAAGCTATATTTGAGGAAAAAAAGGACCTTGACTTCTCCTATGGTATTTCTGGAATGGGTAGATTCCGTGTGAATATTCACTACCAGAGAGGTTCTGTGGCAGCAGCTATCAGAATGATTCCCTATGATATCCCTTCTCTTAAAGAATTAAACCTTCCTCCTGTTATCGAGAAACTGTGCCTTAAGGATAAAGGACTCATCCTTGTTACAGGACCCACAGGTAGTGGTAAGTCAACCACTCTTGCCTGTATGGTTGATATAATTAATAGAACAAGATCTGCACATATAATAATAATAGAGGATCCCATAGAGTATCTTCATCCTCACAAAAAAAGTGTGGTAGAACAAAGAGAAATAGGAGGAGATACCCTTTCTTTTGCTACTTCTCTTAAGTATTGTTTGAGGCAGGACCCTGATGTAATAATGATAGGGGAGATGAGAGACCTTGAAACAATTTCCACAGCGGTAACTGCTGCAGAGACAGGTCATCTTGTTCTTGCTACTTTGCATACTCCTGACGCTCCAGGAGCTATAGACAGAATAATAGACGTTTTTCCTCCTTATCAGCAATCTCAGATAAGAACGCAGCTTGCCTCAATTCTTGTAGGGGTTATAGCTCAAACGTTAATCCCAAGACAGGATGGGAAAGGAAGAATTCCAGCTGTAGAAATTTTAATTGGAACGCCAGCTGTTTCTAATTTAATAAGATCAGGTAAATCTCATCAGCTCTACAACATAATGCAGACAAGCTCCCAGATAGGAATGCAGACAATGGACCAGTCTCTTGTTAGTCTTGTAAGAAAGAAGCTAATTAAAAAAGAAGAAGCTCTGGCGAGAGCAAGAGATCCAAGATTTGTGGAGGAGTCTTTGAGGAGGTTAGGTTAACTTAGACGATAATGTTAGAAGAAAAAAGCAAGACTTTTAAAGAAATCAGAAACTATGTTTTTTATCTTTTGAGATATCGTGATTTGAGTAAAAAAGAGATAAAAGAAAAACTTTGTAAAAAGGGTTATCCTCTCTCAGTGATTGAAGAAGTTGTAACTTATCTTGAGGAGAAAAAATTTATAGATGATGAAGGATTTGCTGAGAGATTTTCTCTCTCCAGGATTAAAAGAGGATTTGGTCAAAATAAAATAAAATCGCTCTTAAAATTAAGGGGTATTCCAGAATCCATAATAGATAAGGTCCTAAGGGAGATTTTTTGTAAAGTTGGCGAGGAAGAAATAGCAAGGAGACTCCTTTTCAAGAAAAGATATCTTCCTATTAAAAAAACAGTGAAAAGAGAAGAAAATTTTAAGCAAATTTCAAGAATTTATAGGTTTCTTTCCCACCGTGGCTTTTCCTACTCTGTTATAGAAAAGATAATTAGAGAAGAGACAAGTCTTGATTTTTATGAATAAATTCTTATCATAATACAGGGAGGGGGGTAGCTTAGATGAGAAAAACAATTCCCAGAGCACACCCTCTGAGTAAACTTTTCACTGCTCTTGTGGAGCGAAGTTTCTGTGAATATCTGGGGCTGTATGATCCTTACATCACTTTTTACATTTCCAATCTCCTTATAGAATTTACTCATGTGGACAATCTTTATAAGATAAGGGACTCTCGTGGAAAGAGGCTGGAGGATATAGGAGAAATGCTGGCAGAATCTGACCTGACTTCTCGAGCTGAGTCACTTGAAAGGGAAAGAGAAGTTAGAAAGCACATAGGAGATTATACTCTCTTTTTTACCGGGATGTTTCCTGAGAGTTTGAGGAAAAGGGCTGGCGTTATATGGATTGATCATTTTAGAGAGTATATAAATGTGGGTAAAGAGTCCTACAGGATTGTTGCTCAGTTTGATTGCGGAGAGTACAAAAAGGAGGCTCTTCTTTTCAGAAAATTGGCTGACAACTTTGATGTGTGTGTTGTTGGGTTAAATTTTGTCAAAAAAGAGCTGGAAAAAATGCAACAGCCTGACTATTTGAGGGTAAAGAGGATTATTTATTAATGGCAATAAAGTTTATTGCTGATTCAATGCTGGGCAAACTTGCTCGCTGGCTCAGACTCATGGGATTTGACACTCTCTATTATCCCTCAATACCGGATGAGGACCTTGTTAAGAAGGCAAAAGAGGAGGGGAGGGTTATTTTAACAAAAGATAATGAACTTGCCTGTAGAAACAAGGGAGAGAATCTTTTGTTTTTATCTTCCTCAGATCCTTATGAACAGCTTAAGATAGTGATAAGAACTTTAAATCTTAACCCATGGGAGGGTCTTTTCTCAAGGTGTGTTTACTGTAATAAGATTGTGGAGAAAGTTAATGATAACTCGAAAATAAAAAATCTGGTTCCTTCATATGCTTACAGAAATTCTTCCTCTTTTTACCAATGTCCTGAGTGTGGGAGACTTTATTGGGAAGGCTCTCATCACAACAAGATCAGGGAAAAGATAAAAAGCCTTTTGAAAGAAGAAAATGAGATATAAAAAACTTTTAAAAATAGTTAACAGCCTGCCAAGATTTCCCGTATACAGAAATTCTACCCCTGTTGTAAGTATTGATGGAGTTTTTCTTACAATAGAGGATGTGATAAAAGCCGGAATATGGAGCGAGCTTAACATCTTGCTTATAGGAGAAAGGGGAGAGGGGAAAACTCAACTTATGGAGGATATAAATAATTCTCTGTTTGGTGGGAAGGGAACATACATAAGAGCAAGGCCAGACATGAAAGCAAAAGAGCTTTATGAGCTTTTTAATATAAAAACATTTAAGAAAGAACTATCACCTCAGGTAAAAGCTCCTCTCACTCAAATTGATGAGATAAATCGCACCCCACCCATAATTCAAAATGAGTTTTTTCATATGTGTGATGGATATATAGAATGTGAAGGAAAACCTGTAACCTTAGGTGACGGTTTTCACATCACCATAGCCTCTGCTAATGTAAAAAATGAAAGATACGGTGGAACCTTTGAAATGGATGATGCCATTCTGGACAGGTTTTCTCTGGTAATAAATATTGATAATTACCCGACTAAAGTTAGAGACGATCTTGAGATAATAACCTCACCCTGGGGGAAAAATCCAAAACTTGCAAGGGGTGAAAAGGAAGATTGTACTGAACAGGTGAAACAGATATGTGAGGAACTTAAGTCTATGAGAGAGGAAAGATTCGACCTTGATGCTTATGTGGCTCTTCTTTACCTTAAAAGAGGACTTGACTGGTGTATTATTAAAAAGAGTAAGAGATTGATATCGTACGCTATACCCATGGTTTGCAAACAGAGAAATTGCGTAAGATTAAGAGAGGAAAGCTGTGGGTATGTTCGTCCGCTTTCTGAGCGAACAATTGAGGCTGTAGCAGCTCTTGCCCCTGCTCTTCGCTTAGCAGCCGATGCAAAAAGAGAGAAAGGGGACGGTATTGTGACTTATAGAGAAATTCTTGAAGCTTTTCGTCTTGTTGCACCTTACGCTGGTATACTTGATCTTATCTGGGTGAGAAACTCTCATTTTAGCAATCCTAATCTTGCTCTTGACGAGATAATAAGAAGGATAAATAAAAAGTTTCTTGAGAAAAAAGAAGAGGCAAAAGTAGCTGTGAATTTTGCTCTCAGGGGAAAGCTAAATGAGGAAATAAAGGAAAGATTTAAAGAGGATTGGGGCTTTTTCACTGAGCTACTTGAGGAGATAAACATGGTTGGAAAGGAATATCCTTCCCTCCTTAAAGATTTAAAAAATGAAGAGGTTACAAGTAAATATCCTTTTATGAGAGCTATAAAATGAGAAAATACAAGAGATTTTTTGAGATTCCTTTAAATAGACTCCCCTGGAGGATACCCCCAAGGAGAGAGAATGAGAAACCTCCAGTTTCAACAGCAAAAGATATTTCTCTCTCCACCAGAAAAGAGCATCTTCAGGATAAAGGAAAACCGGGTGGACAGGGTAATATTGATCAGGAGTTAATACTTGAGATTTTGAAAATTCTCAGGCAGCGTCACTATTACAGTTTTGCAAGACAAACAAAGGCAAGACCTCTTTTTTACACACTTTCAAGTTCTGCTGGAAGAGCAGGTTTTTACAGTTATAATGTTTGCTATGAGAGACTTGATGCGGTTTACGAAAGCCTTGCACCCCAGATTCATGTGAATGCTCGCTTAAATAAAAGAAGACTTGGTTTACCTGTGGTAGATTATGGGTATGAAAACTATGACCCTAAAAAACATAAACCAGACAGGATAAATTTCAACAGAATAATAATTGATCCTTTCAGTCCATTTAAGAAATTTCTGGGAAAGATGGTAAATTTTCAAGTTTCTCAGCACCACTATTACATTAACGTGCCCTGTGGTGTGAGTGAAAAAAGTTTTCCGGATATCTGTCTTCTCCTTGATACCTCTGGATCCATGCGAAATGGAGGATATCAGTCATCAGCTATCCCCTGGGGTGAAAGAAGTGGCTATCATTATGCTCTTTTAGGGCTGTATGGAATAATAAAGTATCTGGAGGCAGAAGGGCTTGCATCTTCTATTATGTGGAATGTTATAAATTTTTCTGATACCACGAGAGCAAGTGGATGGAAAACTTATAATGAAATTTCTCAGCTAAAAAGACATGCACTCACTCCTCAATTTGGAGGAACAGAGATTGATGTAGATGTTTTAAGGAGAGAGCTTTTTCACGAGCCATGTCTTGTTATTATTCTTTCTGATGGAGAAATATATAATTGGGGGAGGATTAGAAATGAGGTAGAAGAGATAATTCAACCTCACTATACCTGCTTTATCCAAATTGGAAAAGAAACAAAAGTGGGAAAGGATATGCAAAGCTTTGGAGCAGTGGTGGTAACTGTTAAAAATAAAGAGGATATTGCTGAACTTATGGTAGACCTGACGAAGAATATAAAAGGCTCAAGCTTTTTCTTCGGTGGAGGTTTGTAAAAAGGAGTTTAAAAATGTCTGAGGTGAAAGTGAAATTCTATGCCAGTTTAAAAGAAAAGATTGGAAAGAACGAGATTACTATCAATGCAGACAATATGCACGAACTCATTAAGGTTCTTAAAGACAAATTAGGAAATAACTTCTCCACCTGGGTTATAGGAGAAGATGGTTATATCAAAGATTATTACATTCTGATTCTTAATGATAGGATAATAGGTAAAAAAGACTTCCCTACTGTCCAGTTAAAAGAAAAAGATGTAATTCATATTTTTCCTCCTGTCGCTGGAGGATAACCTGTTTTTCTCTCTATTTTATAGCCATAATAAGTGGAGCGAAGACCAAAGATACAACAGCCATTAATTTAATGAGAATATTCATTGAGGGACCTGTTGTATCTTTGAGAGGGTCTCCCACAGTATCTCCTACAACCGATGCCTTGTGAGTTTCCGAGCCTTTTCCTCCAAGGTTCCCTTCTTCTATCCACTTTTTAGCATTGTCCCAGGCAGCACCACCATTTGCCATCATTATTCCGAGAAGAACTCCACAGGCAGTTGCTCCGGCAAGAAATCCACCAAGAGTTTCTGCTCCCAGGAAAAACCCAACTATAAGTGGAACACCAACAGCTGATACTCCAGGGATTACCATCTGCTTCAGCGCTCCTCTTGTTACAATGTCAACACACCTTTCAGAGTCAGCTTCTGCTTTTCCTTCAAGGAGACCTTTTATCTCTCTAAATTGTCTTCTTATCTCTTCTACCATTTCCCCAGAAACTTTTCCCACTGCCCCAAGAGTTAAAAAGGCTATGAGGAAGGGCATGGCAGCGCCGATTAAAAGACCGATTACGGTTGAGGAATTGGTAAGATCTATGGCTTTGAGACCTGTCGTTTTTTGATAGGCAGAAAAAAGTGCAAGAGCAGTTAAGGCAGCAGATCCTATGGCAAATCCTTTACCAATAGCTGCGGTGGTGTTTCCAAGAGCATCTAATTTATCTGTTATTTTTCTAATATTTTCTCCCGCACCTGACATCTCAGCAATTCCTCCTGCATTATCAGCAATAGGACCATAAGAGTCCGTAGACATAACTATTCCTATGGTAGAAAGCATTCCAACTGCAGATATAGCAATGCCGTAAAGACCGCTAAAATGGTAAGCAAGATATATAGCGATACATATTGTAATTATGGGAAGAATTGTACTTGCAAAGCCTACAGAAAGTCCGCTTATTATGTTGGGAGCTGCTCCAAATTGACTGCTTTTTGCAATTGCCTTTATTGGAGGACCTGAGGTAAAGTATTCACTTTCAAGTCCAATTAAAATTCCTGCAATAAGTCCACACAAAATTGCCCAGAATTCGTTTATCCTTCCTAAAATTCCTTTTGTTATGAGATAAGAGCTTATAATAAAAAGAATTGCACTTACATAGGTGGCATATCTTAAAGCTGACTGAGGGGAGATTTTTTTAAGTATACCTATAGACAGAACACCTATTATTGAGCAAATAAGACCTGCTCCGATGAGAAATACAGGAATAGACATCCATTTTAAGGGATTGACCAGAGTTGCGCCAATAGCAAGAGTAGCAACAACCGATCCCACGTATGATTCGAATAGGTCTGCGCCCATACCCGCTGTATCTCCCACGTTGTCTCCTACGTTGTCTGCTATTACTCCCGGGTTTCGAGGGTCGTCCTCGGGAATGCCTGCCTCCACTTTTCCCACAAGGTCTGCTCCAATATCTGCACTCTTTGTATATATTCCTCCGCCAACACGGGCAAAAAGAGCAACAGAACTTGCTCCCATAGCAAAGCCATTTATGATAATGGGGTTTTTTGTGAAATAGTAGAATATTCCAAGTCCGATAACTCCAAGACTTGCAACAGAAATTCCCATTACAGATCCCCCTCTCAAAGCTACACTTAATGCAAGAGGAGTTCCTCCGCTTATAGCTGCCTGACAGGTTCTGCTACTTGAACGAGTTGAGGCTTTCATTCCCAAAAATCCTGCAAGCATGGAGCAGGTTGCACCAGACAAAAAGGCAACACCTGTCCAGAATGTAAGAAGTGAAGCAAGCACAATAAACATTCCAACCATGAAAATGGCTATTATCTGGTACTCTCTTCTTAAGAAAACCATTGCCCCATTATGGATGTATCCTGCTATTTTTACCATTTTCTCATTTCCCGGAGGAAGAGTTTTTATATAAATGTATGTCAAAACAGCAAATATCATTCCTCCTATCCCTATCCAGGGAACAATTCCCGCAACTTGTTGAAGATGCATTTTAACCTCCTCCTTACCAACTCCTTATTTTTTTTCAAAATTGGAGCTAATTATAAACTTCTATTCCCCTTTGTCAAGGAGACCCATCTATCAAAAAATTGAAAAATTGCACATCTATCCAGGCAATTTGACAAAACATGTTAATATGTTAAAATGTCACCGTGACGTAAAATGATTATGCTTATAGTGAAGTGAATCTCTTAGGTAGGGAAGAGAACGATAATTTTTGCTCTTTGCTATATAAAAATATAAATAGATGACCTCTAACCCACTGAGTAATTGAGTAGTGTGTCTTTCTTAAGTTTAAAAGGTCGTATAACCCCAATTACCCTTTTGGTTTCACCCTAAGTTTCTCCTCTAACTTCTCTTCCTTTTCCCTCTCTAAAAGCTATATCATCCTCTTTAAAGCAAACTTTTTCATTTTTATTCCAAAGAGGGCAAGCTCTATTT
>DRTT01000084.1 GCA_011372105.1 Candidatus Aerophobota bacterium | reverse complement strand
GTAAGCTTTACTATCTCATCATCATCAAGATAAATTACCTTTCTTGTGTGGGTGACAAGTGCATTGACATCAGATGATAAAAACATCTCCCTATCACCTATACCAACAACAAGTGGACTTCCTCTTCTTGCACCATATAAAGTATCTGGTTCATAACCTGAGATAATGGCAAGACCGAAGGCTCCAACAAGTTTCAACATAGCCTTTTTAATAGCAGAGAGCATATCACCCTGGTAAAACTCCTCCAGAAGATGGGCTATCACCTCTGTGTCTGTTTCACTTTTAAATATATGTCCTCTTTTTTGAAGCCACTTTTTGAGCTCCCCATAATTCTCAATTATTCCATTGTGGCAGATAGCAATCTTTTCCTTGCAGTCAAGGTGAGGGTGAGCATTTATATCATTAGGAGAACCGTGAGTTGCCCAGCGGGTGTGACCAATCCCGGAAAAACTTTCCTCTGGAAACTTATTTATAATATTTTCTGCCTCAGATATCTTTCCTGCCTTTTTTATGGTAAAAAGTTCCTTCCCCACCACGAAAGTAAAGCCCCAGCTATCATAACCTCTGTATTCAAGACACTTAAGCCCTTTTAATAAGATATCAGAACAACTCCTGAAACCCGTATATCCAACAATACCACACATTAGTTTCTCCTTAACTTCTATTTTTGTTTAGTTTCTCTAAGGTCCACAAACTCCAAGATCACCTGTGGCGTTTATTCCAGAGGAAGGGTCATACCAGTTGCAGCCATAACCTGTTTTTGCTCCTTCCCATCCACCAAGCTGACCAACCATCTTCTTTGTCCAGTCTATATCTTCTGATGTAATATCAGGAGACATATCAGGACCATTGGAAACAAGAAGCCAGGCACTATCGCCACTTGTATAGTATCCAAACCCTCCCTCTATCAGCGCTCCTTCCTCAATGCTCCTTGATTTACTAATATTAAAAGGGTCCTGGGGGATAGTTGTAATATAAACCAACCCCGGTGTTACAAGATCGCTGCTTGAATCAGGATAGCTCCCATTGTCAATCCAGTACATCTCTACTGCATTGCCCAGACTTCGCATGTCAGCAAAGGCTCTTGCTATCTTAGCTCTTGTCAAGGCCCCTGTAAAATTAGGAACAGCAATACCTATAAGGATGGCAATAATTGTAACAACCATCAGAAGTTCAATCAAAGTGAAGCCTTTCTTTTCACCGAATTTACACATCCCCTCTCCTTTTCAATTTTATACTAAAGTATGTATCTTGACAGATTTTCCTTCTGGGCTATATCCTCTAATTTTTCTTTTACATATTTTGCTGTAATTGTAAAGGACTTTCCTTTTAGCTCTGGCGCTTTAAAAGACACCTCTTCTAAAAGCTTTTCCATCACTGTATGAAGTCTTCTTGCACCAATATCCTGCGTTTGTTCGTTTACAAGATAGGCAAGGGAGGCAATTTCTTTTACAGCATCCGGAGTGAACACAAGCTCAACTCCTTCTGTCTTTAAAAGAGCCTGATATTGCTTTATTAAAGCATTTTTGGGCTCTGTCAATATCCGCTCAAAGTCGCTCTCGGTTAACCTGTCAAGCTCAACTCTAATAGGAAATCTTCCCTGAAGTTCAGGTATAAGGTCAGCAGGAGAAGAACCATGAAAGGCTCCTGCCGCAATAAATAAAATATGGTCAGTCTTCACAGCACCATATCTTGTAGCTACCGTTGTTCCTTCAACTATGGGGAGAAGATCTCTTTGAACTCCTTCTCTTGAAACATCAGCTCTCTCAGTTCCTCCTGTAGTTACAATTTTATCTATTTCATCAATAAATATTATTCCGGAATTTTCAACCCTCCATATAGCCTCCTCTATCATCTTATCCTTATCAATTAACTTCTGCGACTCCTCTTCCAGAAGTACCCTTCTTGCCTCTCTAATGGGAACCTTTTTTGATTTTGATCTTAAAGGAACAACTTCCCCGAGAAGATCCTGAAAACTCATCCCCATTTGTTCCACACCAAGAGGGCTGAATATCTCTATAACAGGCGTGAATTTATCCCTGGCTTTAATCTCTATTAGCCTTTCTTCAAGCTCTCCTTTTCTGAGTTTTTCCCTTAAAACTTCTCTTGTAATCTCGGACCTTCTTATTTTTTCCTTCTCCTGAACATCCTCTGCCTCTCTTTGAGGTAAGGGGAGCAATATATCCAGTATTTTCTCCTCCACAAGTTGCTCTGCTTTTTCTCTCACTTTCTGCATCATTTCCATTTTAACCATGTGCACCGCAGTGTTAACAAGATCCCTTACCATTGATTCAACATCTCTTCCCACATAACCGACTTCTGTATACTTGCTTGCCTCCACTTTTATAAAAGGAGCCTCAGCAAGCTGAGCTAATCTTCGCGCAATTTCTGTTTTACCCACTCCTGTAGGGCCTATCATAATTATATTTTTAGGAGCAACCTCATCTCTCATATCCTCAGGAAGTTTTTGCCTTCGCCAGCGGTTACGCAAGGCTATGGCAACTGCTACTTTGGCTTTATGTTGACCAATTATATATTTATCAAGTTCCCTCACAATAGCTGAGGGTGTCAAATATTGTTCTTTCATAGCTTCACCTTTAAAGTTCTTCCACTATTATATTGTTGTTTGTATAAACACAAATGGAAGCAGCAATGTTTATGGATATCTCTACAATTTTACGCGGTTCATAATCTGTATTTTCTCGCAGAGCTTTAGCAGCAGCTTGAGCATAACCTGCTCCCGAACCAATAGCAATTACGTCTTCATCTGGCTCAATTACATCACCACTTCCTGAAATTAAAAGTGTCTTTTCTTTATCTGCAACTATCATTAAAGCCTCAAGTCTTCTTAAAACTTTATCCTGTCTCCATTCTTTAGCAAGCTCTAAAGCCCCTCTCTGAAGATTTCCCTGGTATTGTTCTATCTTCTTCTCAAATTTCTCAAAAAGAGTGAGAGCATCTGCTACTGCTCCCGCAAATCCTGCAAGAACCTTTCCTCTGTAAAGTTTCCTCACCTTGTTTGCTCTTTGCTTCATTATCATATTTTCAAAAGTTATCTGTCCGTCTCCTCCCAGAGCTACTTTATTACCCTTTCTAACTGCCAGAATAGTTGTTCCCTTAAACAAAGCTGCCCCCCCTCTTTTTTATATCCTAAGCACGAGGATGCGATCTTAAATAAACTTTTTTAAGACGTGAAGGAGTTATATGTGTATAAACCTGAGTAGTGGAAAGTCTTTCATGTCCGAGAAGTTCCTGAACTACTCTAAGGTCAGCCCCTCGATTAAGAAGATGAGTGGCAAAAGAGTGCCTTAGCGTGTGGGGAGTAACGTTTTTTTCAATCCCCACCCTATCAATGTACATCTTTAATCTCTTTCTCACGGATCTATCAGAAATTTTCTCTCCAAATCTATTAACAAAAAGAGCTTTTTCATCTGGAGAAACTTTTTCCCTCCTCCATCTAAGATACTCTTTTATTGCAGAAAGAGCGTATTTTCCCACCGGAACAAGTCTCTCCTTATCTCTTTTACCTTTAACTTTAACTATCTCTGCATAAAAATCAATATCGTTTACTTCAAGCCCAACAAGTTCTGATACTCTCATACCTGTCGCATAGGCAAGCTCCAGCATAGCTTTATCTCTCCAGAAAAAAAACCCTTCTCCCCGAACTCCATCAAGTACTTCCTCCATTTCCTTTTCAGTTAAAAATGAGGGTATCTTTCTTCTTATCTTCGGACAACGCAAAACAGAAACTGAGAAATCTTCAAGTAGTTTTCTCTTTTTAAGAAAGTCAAAAAAACATCGCAAAGAGGAGACTTTTCTTGCCACAGTAGAGCTTTTTTTGCCTTCTCCCATCAATAATCTCAGATATTCTCTCAGGAGAGAATAATCAATTTCCTCTATTTTCCTCTTTTTCTTCTGCAGAAATTTAAAAAAATCCTTTATATCTGAAATATATCCTTTAACTGTGAACAAAGAAAGGTTTTTCTCCTCTTTTAAGTAGTTTAAAAAATCAGAAATTATCTGTTGCAAACCCTGGCCTCCTCAACTTAATTATTTCATGAACTATTCCCTCAATCCTTTCTTCTTTTTTCACAGTGGTTTTTATATTTTCCCCACATTTAGGGCACTTAAACCCCCCATTTTTTCTTACAATATAGGTAAAACCGCAATAAGGGCACATTTCGTCTACCGGTTCCTCCCAGGAAATGAACTTACATCGAGGGTAATTTGTGCAGGTATAAAAACTTTTACCCTTTTTTGTTATTTTTTCTATAATCTCTCCATCACATCCAGACAAAGGACACCTCATACCTATTCTTTGATCAAGTGGCTTTGTATTTTTACACTGAGGATAACCTGAACAGGCAAGAAACTCTCCAAACCTTCCTACCTTGACCACCATCTCTCTGCCACATTTCTCACATCTTAAAGAACTTGTCCTAAGTCCTTCCTCCCTTATGTTTTTCATCCGAGCCTGGGCTCTCTCAAGGTCCTTTTGAAATCTCTCATAAAAATCTCTTACAAGGTTTGTCCACTTTTCCTTTCCCTGTTCAATCTCATCAAGTCCTTCCTCCATTTTAGCAGTAAAGTCCACATCTATTAGAGAGGGAAAACTTTCTATCAAAAGAGTATTGACAATTCGAGCAAGAGGTGTAGGAAAAAGTCTGCCTCTTACCCATCTTACATATCCTCTTTGCTGAATGGTGGATATAATTGGAGCATAAGTGCTTGGCCTTCCTATTCCCTTTTCTTCCAGGGCTTTTATTAAAGTAGCCTCGGTGTAACGAGGAGGAGGTTGAGTAAAAGTCTGCTTTGAAATTACTTTCTCCAGCTTTAAATTTTCTCCCTCCTGCAAAGAAAGCATTTTCTTACTTTTTTCTTTTTCTTCCTCATAAACTTTCAAAAATCCGGCAAATTTTAATCTTTTACTCTCAGCTTTGAATTTGTATTTTTCTCCTCCGAAATCACCCTCAATTTTGATAGTTACCCTATCTATCAAAGCATCTGCCATTTGAGAGGCAACAAACCTGCGCCAGATAAGATTGTAAAGTTTGTAGTGGTCAGGGGAAAGGTAATTTTTAACTTTTTCTGGAGTAAGCTCAACCCTTGTCGGTCTTATAGCCTCATGAGCATCCTGTGAGGTTTTTTTGTTTTTATACTCTCGTATCCTTGGTGGAATAAAATCCTTACCCATGTTATCCTTTATCCACTTTCTGGCAGAAAGTTGAGCTTCTTTTGCTATACGAGTTGAATCTGTACGCATGTAAGTTATCAACCCCACTCTTTCATTACTTCCTATATCCTGCCCTTCATAAAGGTCTTGAGCTATTTTCATTGTTCTGGCCGGGGAAAATCTCAAAATAGAACTTGCTGTTTGTTGTAGAGTGCTGGTGGTAAAGGGTGGATAAGGAGATTTTTTAATTTGAGCCTTTGTTACTCTTAAAACCTTATAATTTGCCTGGACTATTTTTTCCACTAACTTTCTTAAGGTTCTCTCATCTTTAATCTCTCTTTTTTTACCGTTAATCTGGTAAAGTAAAGCCTCTATCTTTCCCTTTTTGCCTTTAAAAACAGCTCCTATATTCCATCTTTCCTCAGGAACAAATTTTTCAATTTCCTCCTCTCTCTCACAGAGAAGTCTCACTGCTACTGACTGAACTCTTCCTGCAGAAAGTCCTCCTTTTACCTTATCCCAAAGAAGTGGTGAAAGCTTGTATCCCACCAACCTATCAAGGATGCGTCTCCCCTGCTGGGCATCTACCTTATTTTTATCTATTTGACCAGGATTTTTTACGGCTTCCTGCAAAGCCTCTTTTGTGATCTGGTTAAAAACTATGCGAAATTTGTTTTTGTGGTCTAATTCCTGAGAAAGATGCCATGAGATAGCCTCCCCCTCTCTATCCATATCAGTTGCAAGAAAAATTTTATCTGCTTTACTACTGAGTTTTTTCAGCTTCTCCACCACTTTCTTTTTTCCGGGAATCAAAACATAAGTTGGCTTGAAACCATTATTTATATCCACACCCAAACTGTTTTTTGGCAAATCCTTAATATGGCCAAGACAGGACTCTACTTTATAATTTGGACCAAGAAACTTATTTATTGTCTTGGCTTTAGCAGGAGATTCCACTATAACAAGATTTTCTGGCTCTTTTTTTCTCATTTACACCTCTTTAATAAAAAATTTTCCTGGCAGTTCTTTAACCATACCTTTCAACTGAAGTTTTATCAAAATGTCAGCAATTTTGCCTACCGGCAAACCGGTTTTTTTAATTAGTTCATCTATATGAGAAGGCTTTGCTGTAAGCTCATCAAGCACAATTTTCTCCTCAAAGGATAGCTGATTGTCAAAAGATGATATTTTTATATCTGAAAAAGATACCCCAATTTCCTCAAGTACATCCGCAGCGTCCTCTACAACTTTTGCTCCTTCCTTCAATAGCCTGTTTGTTCCTTTAGAATAGGGGCTTGTTATAATCCCCGGAACCGCAAATACTTCTTTTCCCTGTTCAAGAGCAAAATCTGCGGTTATTAAAGCACCGCTTTTTAAAGGAGCTTCCACCACAATCACCCCCCTACTTAAGCCACTTATTATTCTGTTGCGTCGAGGAAAATTTCTGGCAAAAGGTTTTGTCCCTAAGGAAAATTCCGAGATAACTGCGCCATGACCTATTATTTCCTTCATCAGAGAATTATTTTCAGGAGGATAAACAATATCAACTCCACACCCAAGCACCGCTATTGTTCTTCCTCCCTCTTCCAGCGCTCCCTCATGAGCACAGGTATCTATTCCTCTTGCCATACCACTAACTATGGTTAAACCAGCTCTCGCAAGCTCTCTTGCCAGTTTTTTTGCAGCAATTTTGCCGTAAGCTGTTGCCCTTCTTGTTCCTACCAGAGCTACAGCTTTTTCATCTTCTTTTTTAAGTTCACCCCGCAGATAAATTAAAAAAGGTGGATCGCTTATATTTTTAAGGCTATCAGGATAAGATGGATCCGTGTACTTGATAAGCTTTACATTATGTTTTTGAATTAACCGGTAATCATCTTCAAGAGAGACTTCTAAAGCCTTCTTTCTTATAAGTTTTATAGTGCCCTTTTCTATTTTAGAAACGTGCTTGATTTTTTCAAGAGGGGCAGAAATTATTTCATCTGGTGAACCCACTTTCTCCACGAGATTATTAATACCCGAAAATCCATAAGATGAGATTTTGCTCAACAAAATCCAATTTTTTACCTTTTCAAGAGAGTTTTTGTAACCACTCTCAGATCCCTGACTTGACTGCATCTTCAAGGTCCCGTATTAAAAGACCGGATAAAAGCTTGGGATAAAAGTAGGTTGACTTGGGGGGCATTTTTTTCCCGGCAAGGGCAACATTCTTCACTTCTTCAACCTTTGTTGGAGGAAGAAAGAAAGCTATCTGAAATTCCCCTTTGTTAACCTTTTCTACTGCCTCAAAACTACTTGTGGTGAAGTGGATATTTATTTTTCTTTTAATAATCTTTTTGAGGATATTATCTAAAACTGCTGACTTAATTTTTCCTGAAAAAAGTTCATCTCTCTTGGGTAAGAGAAGAAAATATCCTCCTTTTCTGGTGTACATTCCCGGAATGTTAGAATTTTTTACCATGGAAAGAAAGCTTCTATATGTGCCATCTTCTTCCTCTTCAAACCGCCCAAAAGGCTTTCCCTGAAAAAATTCCTCCATTCCTCTTGCAATTTTTTCAAGTTCATCTTGCTCGAGACCCCCAATAAGTCTGTGAACAGGAAGTATAGTCACACTACCTGAATCCATATTTAAAAAATACACCATCGTGTAATCTATTCCAGCTGGAAAGCCAGTTTTTTTCTTCATTTCTTCCCTGAACCTGAGACAGGTGAGATATCGATGATGTCCATCAGCGATAAATATCCTCTTCTCCCTCATTAAAGAACAAATCTCCTTAATAAGTCCACTATCTCTTATGGCAGATAATCTATGATTTATTCCATCAAAGTCTTCAAATTCAAATATAATTTCCTCTTCTTTACAGAGAGAGTCTATTTTTCTTTCAGGATCACTGAAAAGGGAAAATATGGCAGAAAAATTAGCATTACAACTTCTCAAAAGGCGCAACCTGTCCATCTGAGGTTCAGGAAAAACTTCCTCATGAGGAAAAACGCTTCCTGAGGAAAAATCCTCCAACCTCATCAAAGAAATAAAGCCTTTCCTCTCAAACACCTCTCTTTCCACTGCATACTTTTGATAATAAACATAAATTGAAGGAATTTTTTCTTTTATCAATACCCCCTGAGACAACCACTCTCTAAAAAATTCTTTCGCACGGATGTACTTATTTTTCTCTAAGTTATTTCCTGGCTCCTCCTTGCCCAGTATAATTCTTATTATGTTATAAGGGTGCAGCTTATAATAAAAATCCTGCTGCGAAGGTGAAATTACATCATAAGGAGGAGCCACTACTTTGCTTATATCGCCCACCTTGTCTTTGTTGTAAATTATCCCTTTAAAAGGAAGTATCTCTGGCATTGCTTTAACCTGGTTCGCTGTTTAACCAGTCCTCCTCTTCGTAGGAAAATATTTCCTCATTTGAAAAAAAACAGTTTATCTCTCTTTCTGCTGAAGAAGAAGAATCGGACCCATGAATCACATTTCTCCTTCCATCAGAACCAAAATCACCTCTGATACTACCCTTTTTTGCCTCACTTGGGACCCTTTCCCCTATAAGTTCCCTTATTTTCTTCACCACATTTTTTCCTTCCACCACCATAGCAACACAGGGAGCCGTCAGCATAAAGTCAACAAGTCCTGGAAAGAAGGGTTTATCTTTATGAGGCTCGTAGAATTTTTCAATCTCCTGCCTTCTCGGTCTGACCATTTTCAAACCAACTATCTTGAAGCCATTTTCCTCAATCCTTTTTATAATCTCTCCAATCAAACGCTTACATACCCCATCGGGTTTTATCAATACCAGTGTTCTCTCTCTCATTTCCTTTTTTCTCTTCCTTTTTAATTTCTCTTGGTAAAGCAATTTTCCCTGTTCTGACAAGCTTTTTTATCCCAAAAGGTTTCAGCAAAGTCAGAATACCTTCTATTTTCTCATCATCACCTGTAACTTCAAGAGTGAAACTTTCAGGATGCACATCAACTATTCGAGCTCTAAAAATCTGTGCCAGTCTCATTATCTCGTCTCTATCTTTTCCCTTGGCATTAACTCTTACAAGAATAAGTTCTCTTGTAACAGTGGACTGATTTGTCAGATCTACAACTTTTATAACATCTATAAGTTTACGAAGCTGTTTTATCACCTGCTCTATAATCTGATCATCTCCTGGAACAACCATGGTTATTCGTGAAACTGTTGGATCCTCGGTTTTCCCTACAGCCAGACTATCAATGTTATATCCTCTCGCACTGAAAAGAGTGGCTATTCTTGCCAGGATTCCAAACTTATTTTCCACCTCTACAGATATAAGGTGCTGTTTCATTTACCCTCCCCTTTTATCCAGGGCATCATCTCTCTTAACTTCGCACCCACTTTTTCAATTAAATGTTCTCTATCTTTTTCTCTCAAGGCAGTATAAACAGGACGATTTACCTGGTTTTCCAGAACCCATTCTCTGGCAAATTTCCCTGTTCTCACTTCCTCTAATATCCTCTTCATCTCTTCTTTAACCTGGGAATTTATTATTCTTGGACCGCGGGTAAGATCTCCATACTCAGCGGTGTTACTTATAGCCTCTCTCATACCGCTAATTCCTGACTCATAAATCAAATCAACTATAAGTTTTAATTCATTAAGACATTCAAAATAAGCAATTTCTGGCTGATATCCTGCCTCTACCAGAGTCTCAAATGCAGCTTTTATAAGAGAGGTAACTCCTCCACATAAAACCACCTGTTCTCCAAAAAGATCAGTTTCTGTTTCCTCGGCAAAGGTGGTTTCTATAACCCCTGCTCTCGTAGAACCTATAGCTTTAGCATAGGATAAGGCAAGGTCTTTTGCCTTACCTGTAGCATCCTGATGAACTGCTACAAGAGAGGGAACACCTCTTCCTTCCTGATAGAGTCGGC
Organism: Candidatus Aerophobota bacterium; assembly: GCA_011372105.1. The sequence continues at coordinate 569 of DRTT01000084.1, read as the reverse complement.
GTAAAAGAGCCCCAGGGCTTTTAGGTGCAACCATAAGAACATCAATATTTTCAGGAGGCACAATCTGATGAAAGGTGATATTAAACCCGTGAGAAAAAGCAAGGACATTTCCTTCTTCAAGAAAAGGAGCTATGTCTTTCTTATAAACTTCGGGCTGATATTCATCAGGGATAAGGAGCTGGATAAAATCTGCCCTCCTTGCAACTTCTGCTGCAGACATAACTTCAAACCCAGCCTCTTTTGCCTTTTCCCAACCCGGACTTCTCTCAAGCTCACCTACTATAACCTTAACCCCACTATCCCTTAAATTAAGAGCCTGAGCATGTCCCTGGTTGCCATAACCAATTATCCCTACAACTTTTTGTCTTATAAGTTCAATATTTGCATCACTATCATAGTATATTTTTGCCATTTTTTCCTCCTTATTTTAATCATTCATAAACAGGAACTCCCTCTTTTTCGGTAAGCTCTCTGAATTTTTTAATTAGAAGCTTTGTTATAGGACCTGCTTTCCCGGTCCCGATAATTCTTCCGTCAACTTTTGTTACAGGAATAACTTCAGCTGCGGT